>SKSL01000017.1 GCA_007123015.1 Natronohydrobacter sp.
GAACCGCAAAGAGCCGCTCGCGCTTCTGGATCTGACGCGCAATCGCATAGAGATGGCGCGCGCGCTGGTGGCCTGAGAGCTTTGCCCAAGACCCTTGCGCCTTGCGCGCAGCTTTCACGGCTGCGTCGATATCCGCCACGGTCCCTTGCGAGACTTGCGCCAGCACCTCATCCCGCGCCGGGTTGCGGGTCTCGAACAGCGCAGCGGGCTTGGTGAAACGCCCAGCGATGAAATGCCCGAACGGCCCGCGCGCGAGCCACTTGCGGGCAATGATTTCGCTTTCGGGTGCAGGCCCATAGTCCATGGTCGCAAGGATCTCCGTGATGGTCGGCATGACGCCCCTTTCAGGCCAGTGCGTGGCGGTGATGGGCTGCGTAGCGCCCGGTCACATGATGCGACAATTGCCGCTCGATATCGGCCAGCATGCTCGATGCGCCCAGCCGAAACAGGTCAGGCCGCAGCCAGTCGCGCCCCAGCTCTTCGCGCATCAGAACTTGCCAGTTCAGCGCATCCTTGGCGGTTTTCATGCCGCCTGCTGGCTTGAAGCCCACGCTATGCCCGGTCGCCGCACGATAGTCACGGATGGCGCGACACATCGTCAGGCCCACAGGCAGGGTCGCATTCACGGCCTCCTTGCCAGTCGAGGTCTTGATGAAATCCGCCCCGGCCTGCATCGCGACCATGGACGCCGCATGGACATTGGTGAGCGTGGCCAGATCGCCGGTCGCCAGAATGGCCTTCAGATGGGCCGCACCACAAGCCTCGCGCATCGCGGCCACCTCGTCGTAAAGCGCCATCCAGTCCCCGCCCAACACATGGGCGCGGGTGATGACAATATCGATCTCGGCGGCACCCTGATCCACGGCATAACGGATTTCGGCCAGACGCAGATCGAGCGGCATCAACCCGGCGGGAAACCCGGTCGCGACCGAGGCCACCGGGATCCCTGACCCGTCCAGCGCCTTGATGGCAGGCGCGACAAGGGTCGGATAGACGCAAACTGCGCCCGTCTTCGGCATTTGGGACAGCCCCAGCCCGGCCAGAATCTGATCGGACAAGGGCCGCCGCGCCTTGGCGCAAAGCCGCCGCACGCGTTCGGGCGTGTCATCGCCGGCCAGTGTGGTCAGGTCCATGCAGGCAATCACATTGACAAGCCAGGCCGCCTGATGCGCGCCCTTGAGCGACCGTCGTGTCACAAGGGTCGCCGCGCGACGTGTCGCAGCGGGCCGATTAATGCGGGTGAATGCGCTTGTGTCCAGCGCCGTACCGGGATTGCGGGGATGTGTCATGCTCTGCCTGTTCGTGCCGCGTCTGACTATGCGCGAAGCAATGCCAGATCGGCAATCCCCAACCGGACCGCAATCGGGTTTATCTTGACTAAACCTGTCAGGTTAAATACATCTATCAGCGCATCAGGGATATGCGATCTGGCAAGACCAATCCGGGCTGCTGATGTGGCATATGTCAGTGCCGCTGCATCTGCCCGGTCTGGATCAGACCACTTGAAGCAGACAGAGTAAGGGCAGAAGACCCAAGATGAAAGACGACATGACCAGCCTGCCCAAATCGCTCTCGTTCAAAATGCCGGTTGACGCCTCGCCATTGGGCTATCGTGTCAAACCCAACAAGACGCTGCTCAGCGTCGACAAGCTGCGCAGGAGTTTCGAGAATAGCGACTCTGCAGCGGTCGAGCGCGTGAGCATTGATCTGGGCGAGGGCGAAATGCTGGCGCTACTCGGCCCTTCGGGCTGTGGCAAGACCACCACCTTGCGCATGATCGGCGGTTTCGAGACCCCGGATGAAGGCCGCATCCTGCTGCGCGGGCGCGATATTACGCATCTTCCGCCCGAAGCGCGGGGCGTGGGCTTCGTCTTTCAGGACTACGCGCTGTTTCCGCATCTCAATGTGCTCGAAAATGTCAAATTCGGCCTGCGCAAATTGCCCCGCAAACAGGCCGAGGCCCGCGCACAGGAAATGCTGGCGCTGGTTGGGCTGGCAATGCTAGGCAAGCGCAAACCCCATGAGCTTTCAGGCGGCCAGCAACAACGGGTGGCGCTGGCGCGCACATTGGCGGTAGCGCCGCCGCTGGTGCTGCTGGATGAACCCTTCTCGAATCTCGATGCCGCGATGCGGGTCGAAACCCGGCAGGAAGTGCGCAAATTGCTGAAAAAGGCCCGCTCCGCTGCGATCCTGGTAACCCATGATCAGGAAGAGGCCATGGCCGTCGCAGACCGGATCGCAGTGATGGAAAAGGGGCGCGTGCTACAGATCGGCACGCCGGATGAAATCTATCGCAACCCGGTCTCAGCCTTTGTGGCGTCCTTCATGGGGCGCTCAAATATCATGACCGGCACGGCCTCGGGGATGGAGGTGCGGACCGAATTCGGCACTCTACCCCTCTCGCGCGCGGCCAATGGAACTGTCTCGCTTTCGGTGCGGCCTGAACAGATCATGCTGGAACCGGACCCCGATGGCCCTGCTTCGGTCGTCGGGCGCGAATTCCGCGGTCATGACCAGCTTTACTGGGTGCAGGATGGCGAGCGCTGCATGCTGGTGATTTCAGGCGCAGGCGCAACGATCGATGTGGGCGCGCGGGTCCGGATGCGGATCTGCGATTGCGTGGTGCCGCTGAGCTGACAGCTTGACGCGAGGTCGCGCTTGATCGCGGGGCAGCTCTGGCGAATTCTGGTCTTCTCTCGGAGGAGGAGATCATCATGCGACGACTGACCATGGCAGCCACTGCGCTGATGCTGGCGGCCTTGCCCAGTTTTGCCGATCCCGTGCATGGGATGTGGAAAACCCAGCCCGATGACAATGGTAATTTCGGCCATGTCCGGATGCAAACCTGCCCGAACGGCAAGATTTGCGGTGGTCTGGAACGCGCGTTCAACAGTGCAGGGCAAGCGATCGACAGCCCCAATATCGGGCGCGCGCTTGTCTGGGACATGGAGCCGCAAGCGGACGGCACTTACCGCAATGGCCGCGTCTTTGCCCCGGATCGTGACAATACCTATAACGCGCGCATGGAGTTGCGCGGCAATGTGCTGGGCGTTTCGGGCTGTATCGCCTTCATCTGTCGCGAAGCCAACTGGACGCGGATCGACTAGCGGCGGCCAGTTGCGCCAGAATCGAGTTCGGGTGATCCAGTGACAGTGTCAGAAATCAGGCTATAGTCGCCGCCGATCAAGACGACCAAGACACGACCGGTGGTGACGTTTGAGCTACAGTTACGAATGCGAAATCTTCGAGGGGGCGGCCTTTTGCGCTCGCTGGGGGATCAATGAGGGCGCAGCGCTGGGGCGGCTTCGAGACCTGAGCCTCGGCGACCGCTACGCGCTTGCATCACAAAGCGCGCCCTCGCATCTGACGCTGGAACTGGGCCCATCCATTCGGCTCAAGGCAGTGACCGGTCCGGCTTCGGCGACACTCTCCCAGAACAGTTCGCTCATTGTCGAGGGCGCGCTGAAACTCATGGCTACCGATAGTGAATTGGTCACTGCCCTTGTGCTGCACACGGGCCGCACTGTGCTGCTGCTGCCGCTCAATCCGATGCGCTTAGAGATGGAATATACGCTGATCGCGGTCGATCCGGACGCCAATGCCCTGCGCATGTCCGAACTGGTGACAGGCTGTTTCGCGCCGGGCGCGCGTGTCACGCTGGGCGATGGGCGTCTCTGCCCGGTCGAAACGCTCACAACCGGGCAGATGCTGCGCACCCGCGACCATGGCCCGCAGCCGCTGCGCTGGATCGGGCGTGTGACTGCACGCGCGCATGGGTCTTTTGCGCCTGTGACGTTCGCGGCGGGCTGCATGGGCAATCTTGGCCCGCTCACAGTCGGCCCCTTGCAGCGTATCTTCCTGTATCAACGCAGCGAAGAGCGTCTTGGCACGCAGGCCGAAATCCTTGTGCAGGCGCAATACCTGGTCGATGGGCGGCGCGTCTTGCAACGCGAGGGGGGGTATGTCGATTATTTCAGCCTGGTGTTTGATGCCCATCAGATCATCTATGTCGAAGGGATCCCGGTCGAGTCGATGCTGGTCTCGCGTGCCACACGGGACCGGCTGCCTGCAGAATTGGCCCAAGATCTGGCCAAACGCTTCCCGCAGCTGAACCAGCACGCGCATTTCGCACAAGAGCTTTCCGCAGCCAAGGTTATCGAAGGTCTGCGGGCCACATTGCTGCCCGACAAAGAAAAGTGACGTTCCCCGGGCGATCTGCTATCTGTGAACGCAGACGGCTTTCTTCAGCGTGAAGGTTACCCTTGTATTCGGTGAAAACGATCCTGGCTGCGAGTGATCTGACGCGCCGTTCGGCGGCTGTGCTACCGCGCGCTGTTCAGCTCGCGCGCGCGCTGAACGCAAGGCTGGTCGTGGTGCATGCGATAGAGCCGAAGCCCGGGCCGGTCAAACGGTTCCGCCTGTCTGTCGGAAAGGACCCGAAGGCAAAAGCAGAGACGGATCTCGCGCAATTCAGGGAAGCGCATCGTGATCTCGACATCATCACGCATGTGTCTGTCGAAAAGCCCGCCGCTTTGATCGAACGCCTTGCGTCCGAGCATCGGGCCGATCTGCTGGTCCTGGGCCTGCATCTGCCCCGCCGGGTTCTGGAAACACTGCGCCTGACCAATCTGGAACGCATCACACAATCTGTGTCCTGCCCTGTACTGATCGCGCAGACAGAAGAACCGCAGCCTTATCGTACAGTGCTGGGAGCGGTCACTTTCGCACCGGCCTCTGCCAAAGCTCTGCGCGTGGCCGCCTATCTTGCACCAGATGCCGAAATCCACGCCATCCACGCGCTGCAACTGCCGCTTGCCGCGAAACTGCCCAGCACGGATGTCATGGTCAGCACGGAAATGACCGAAGCCGATTTGCTGCGCAAAGCCTTCCTCGATTTTCAGGATTTGCCCGCGCGCTTGGTCACGCCTGAAATCGTGCCCGGTGGCGTGCATGAAGTGCTGGAGTTCCGCATGGCCGAATTGCAACCCGATCTTGTCGTCATCGGCAGCCATTCGGGCCGCAGCGCCACGAAGCTCGGGCATTACACCCGCGATCTGATGCGCGCGCCCCCGACAGATATGCTGATCGCCAAACCTGAATAGCGTTGTAAGGCGCGCATGACAGGCATGCGCAAAAACACTCGCAACTCTCCGCCTTTTGCGCTAAGAGATGGTTTAATGTTGAACTATCCTTTTCAGGGGAGGAGGCGCCCATCATGGCCGTGAAGAAACCCGCAGCGAAATCAAATGTTTCAGCCGAGGAACTGCTTGGCTATTACCGCGACATGCTGCTGATCCGTCGATTCGAGGAAAAGGCCGGTCAGCTTTACGGCATGGGTCTGATCGGTGGGTTCTGCCATCTCTATATCGGTCAGGAAGCTGTGGTCGTCGGACTGGAAGCCGCTGCGAAAGAGGGCGACAAGCGCATCACCTCGTATCGTGACCACGGCCATATGCTGGCCTGCGGCATGGACCCAAAGGGCGTGATGGCCGAATTGACCGGGCGTGAGGGCGGCTATTCCAAAGGCAAGGGCGGCTCGATGCATATGTTCTCGAAAGAGAAGCATTTCTATGGCGGCCACGGCATTGTCGGCGCGCAGGTGCCGCTGGGCGCGGGGCTCGCATTCAGCGACAAATACAAGGGCAATGACAACGTCACCTTCACCTATTTCGGCGATGGGGCCGCCAATCAGGGTCAGGTTTATGAGACCTACAATATGGCGATGCTCTGGGATCTGCCGGTGATCTTCGTCATCGAGAACAATAAATACGCCATGGGCACCAGCGTCCAGCGCGCGACGCGCTCGCCCTCGCTTTGGGAACGCGGGGCTGCCTACGGGATCACCGGCGAGGAAGTGGATGGCATGGACGTTCTCGCGGTCAAGGCCGCTGGCGAGAAGGCTGTCGCGCACTGCCGCGCGGGCAAGGGCCCTTATATCCTCGAGGTCATGACCTATCGTTACCGGGGCCATTCCATGTCCGACCCGGCCAAATACCGGACCCGCGACGAAGTGCAGAAGATGCGTTCCGAGCGCGACGCGATCGAGCATGTCCGCGAACTGTTGCTGACAGGCAAGCATGCCACCGAGGACGATCTGAAAAACATTGACAAAGATATCAAGGCGGTCGTGAACGAGGCCGCCGAGTTCTCGAAAGAGAGCCCCGAGCCTGCGCTCGAGGAACTCTGGACGGATATTTACGCGTAAAGCGCAGGGAGGAGAACAGTTATGGCAACCGAAGTATTGATGCCCGCCCTCTCGCCCACGATGGAAGAGGGGACATTGGCCAAATGGCTGGTCAAGGAAGGCGACACAGTCGCATCCGGCGATATCATGGCCGAGATCGAGACCGACAAGGCCACGATGGAATTTGAAGCTGTCGATGAGGGTGTCATCGGCAAGATCCTTGTCGAGGCCGGCACTGAAGGCGTGAAGGTGAATACCCCCATCGCAGTCCTGATCGCCGAAGGTGAAGAGGTCCCGGCCGCAGGTGCGACAGCCGAAACGGCCCCGGCCCCGGCTGCACTGAATAGGGAAGAAGGAAAAGTCGCCAGCCCCGCGACGGCGGCCCCGGTCCCGGCAGCCCCCAAGGCGGACACCACGCCTGATTGGCCCGAAGGCACCAAGATGAAGACCCAGACAGTGCGCGAGGCCCTGCGCGATGCCATGGCCGAAGAAATGCGCAGCACCGACGAGGTTTTCGTCATGGGCGAAGAGGTTGCGGAATATCAGGGCGCCTACAAGATCACGCAAGGCTTGCTCGATGAATTCGGCGCGCGGCGTGTGATCGACACACCGATCACCGAGCATGGTTTTGCCGGAATCGGGGTTGGTGCGGCTTTCGGTGGCCTCAAGCCCATCGTCGAATTCATGACCTTCAACTTCGCCATGCAGGCGATTGACCATCTCCTGAACTCGGCCGCCAAGACACTGTACATGTCGGGGGGGCAGATGGGCTGTCCCATCGTCTTCCGCGGCCCCAACGGGGCTGCTGCCCGTGTGGGCGCGCAGCACAGCCAATGCTATGCGGCCTGGTACAGCTCGATCCCCGGCCTCAAGGTGGCGATGCCCTATTCGGCAGCGGATGCGAAAGGTCTTCTGAAGACTGCGATTCGTGATCCGAACCCGGTGATTTTCCTGGAAAATGAAATCCTCTACGGGCGCAGCTTCGATGTGCCGGATCTGGAAGATTTCACCGTTCCGTTCGGCAAGGCCAAAATCTGGCGCGAGGGCAGTGATCTGACGATCGTGAGCTTCGGGATCGGCATGACCTATGCGCTGGAAGCCGCCGAGCGTCTGGCCAAGGACGGGATCAGCGCGGAAGTGCTCGACCTGCGCACATTGCGGCCCATGGATACCGATGCGATCCTGGCCTCGGTCATGAAGACGAACCGGCTGATCACAGTGGAAGAGGGTTTCCCGCAAAGCTCGGTGGGCAATTACATCACCTCTGTGGTGATGGAGCAGGCCTTCGATTATCTGGATGCACCTGTGATCAACCTTTGCGGCAAGGATGTCCCGATGCCCTACGCGGCCAATCTGGAAAAGCTGGCCTTGGTGACCACAGATGAAGTGGTCGAGGCCGCGCATAAAGTCACATATCGCTGAGGGAGGGCACGAGATATGCCAACGGAAATTCTGATGCCCGCCCTGTCGCCCACGATGGAAGAGGGGACATTGGCCAAATGGCTGGTCAAGGAGGGCGACACAGTCGCATCCGGCGATATCATGGCCGAGATCGAGACCGACAAAGCCACGATGGAATTTGAAGCCGTCGATGAGGGTGTCATCGGCAAGATCATGGTCGAAGCCGGCACGGAAGGGGTGAAGGTCAACACGCCCATCGCAGTGCTGCTGGGCGAAGGCGAGAGTGCGTCAGATATCGGCACTGCCGCGAAGGCGGCCCCCGCAGGGGGCCCCGCCGCGGCCGTCCCCCCTGCCCCGTCGAGCGCAGATGGCAGCCGCATTTTCGCCTCGCCCCTCGCGCGGCGCATCGCGGCCGAAAAAGGGCTTGATCTTGCGCAAATCAAGGGCTCTGGCCCACATGGCCGGATCGTCAAGGCCGATGTCGCAGATGCGACACCTGCCGCTGCCACTGCGCCAGCCAAAGCAGACAGCCCTGCCCCGGCAGCAGCGGCGCCCGCGAAAGCTGCCATGGCCACGGGCCCCTCGGCCGATCAGGTTGCGCGCATGTATGAAGGGCGCGACTATGAAGAAGTCGCGCTAGACGGCATGCGCAGAACCGTTGCCGCGCGCCTGACCGAGGCCAAACAGACCATCCCGCATTTCTACCTGCGCCGCGAGGTGCAGCTTGATGCGCTGATGGCCTTCCGCGCCGATCTGAACAAGCAGCTGGAAGCGCGCGGCGTGAAGCTTTCGGTCAATGATTTCATCATCAAGGCCAGCGCGATGGCGCTGCAGGCTGTGCCGGGCTGCAATGCTGTCTGGGCGGGTGACCGGATGCTTCAGATGAAAGCCTCTGATGTGGCCGTTGCGGTCGCAGTCGAAGGCGGGCTGTTTACACCTGTGCTGAAAGATGCGCATCTGAAATCGCTCTCGGCATTGTCGGCCGAGATGAAAGACCTCGCAGGGCGCGCGCGCAACAAAAAGCTTGCACCGCATGAATATGTCGGCGGGGCGATGGCGATTTCCAATCTCGGCATGTTCGGCATCGAGAATTTCGACGCAGTGATCAACCCGCCGCATGGTTCGATCCTGGCAGTCGGTGCAGGGATCAAGAAACCTGTCGTGGGCAAGGATGGCGACGTGAAGGTCGCGACTGTGATGTCGATGACACTTTCGGTCGATCACCGCGTGATTGACGGCGCGCTGGGGGCCGAGTTCCTGCGCGAGGTAGTGAGCCTGTTGGAGAACCCGGTCACCATGCTGGCCTGACACACCACCAAGGTGCGTGGCAAACCACGCACCCTACGGCGCGACGCTTCTGTAAGGTGCGTGCTCTGCACGCACCTTACCTCAATCCGCGACGCTTCTCCCGAATAACTGGTCCATTGTCAGCGAGGGTTGCGCACAACCTGCCTCTCCGACAATCCGCGCCGGGATCCCGGCCACAGTCTTGCGCTCTGGCACATCTTCCAGCACCACCGAACCTGCGGCAATCCGTGCGCAAGCGCCAACGTTAATATTGCCCAGCACTTTCGCCCCGGCCCCGATCAGGACACCATCACCGATCTTGGGATGGCGGTCCCCATCTTCCTTGCCAGTCCCGCCAAGCGTGACCGAATGCAGCATGGACACATTGTCCCCGACCACTGCAGTTTCCCCGATCACAATGGAATGCGCGTGATCGATCATGATCCCTTTCCCGATCCGCGCCCCAGGGTGGATATCGACACCGAAACATTCCGAGACCCGCATCTGGATCAGGCTTGCAAAATGCAGCCGACCCTGCTGCGACAGCCAATGCGCAATGCGATAGGCCTGTACAGCCTGAAACCCCTTGAAATACAGCAGAGGTTTCAGAAATCTGTCACAGGCGGGATCGCGCTCATATGTGGCCACGATATCCGCCCGCGCCGCCTTGCCCAGCCCTGCGTCATCCGCATGTGCAGCATCCATGATCTCGCGCAAAATCTGCTCTGACAGTTCCGCCGAGGCCAGCTTCTGGGACAACCGGAAGGCCAGAGCGGCCTCAAGTGTCTGGTGGTGCAGGATCGAGGAATGGAACACCCCGCCCAGCAATGGTTCTTCTTCAACACCGGCCTGCGCTTCGCTGCGGATCGCCTCCCAAACGGGATCAAGCCGCGCAATATGCGCTTTCGAGGGATGGTTTGCCTCAGTTTTCATAGACATCCGGATCGTCCTTTCTCGGCAGGTCGTCAGAAAGCGCGGCCGACTATTCTGCATCGCAACGGGGCACCTGATGATGTAAGGCTGTGGGGCCCTCTTGTGAAGAGCCAAGCAAACAGAATAGCAAGGCAAATCTTGCACAGGCCGTTGCCCGGTCAGATCCGCGCCAGATGTTGCAACACGCGCGCCCGTGCCTTGGGGATGGCTGCAACCTCGACAACAACGAAGACATGCAGCGTGTCCAGATCAGGATCGGCGACCGCGTGATCAGACACCCAGCCCCCCAGTCCCAGATAGAGCCGCAACAGCCTTGGCAGCGCGCGCAGACCATCTCGCTGAAGGCCCGCAAAGGTCTCGGGCAATGCGATGACCTGTTCGGACGCCCGCCCGGGACGCCACAGTGCGGGTCCCAGATGATGGGCCCGCAGATAGGCCAGGGCCATACGATGCGGTGCGGGATCAGCCCCGGGGAAAGAGGCGCACCCCATCAGAATATCGGCCTGCGCTTGTTGCGCCAGACGGGCCAGCCCGGCCAGCAGCGCGCGTAGAATATCCGGGTCCTCCGCATGCGCCACATCAATGCAAACACGCCCGATCTCAAGGCAACACAGTGCACTTCGCGCTAGGGCGTCGAGGTCATAGAAACGCGCGCAGTAGCTTGATCTCACGTCGCAATACCCTTGCACGCGCCGCAAGCGCGCAGTGGCAATGGCCGTGTCGCAGGACGCCTGGCGCACAAACAGATGGACAGATTGCGCGTCATGCGCATCCCAGTCGTGACCACCATTTGCTGCTCGAAACCTGGCACTGCGCAAGGCCTGCACGCTCTGAAAATCTTCCGGTGTCCGGGCGATCTGCACATGCAGCGCCCCGAGCGTGACACCCCAGTTTTCGCGGTCCAGCCAATCATGCCCGCTGGCCGCTATCGGATCCGGCTTCGCCATGTCCGGGCCCAGCCCCTCTGTCTGTGCCTTTGCCGGCGCTGCATTCCTGTCCGCCTAGCGCCCGCCCAGCATCTGCGCCGGGTTGAACTGACCAATATTCGAAAGGAGTTGGCGCAAGATGGTCGGGCCCGTGGGTCCCGTCGATGTCACGCGCCGCGATAAGGTCACCACTTCGCCCTGTTCCATTCCGAACCGCTCGATATTGGACACACGGTCTGACGCATCGAACGAGATCGCCACCACTTCGCGATTGATCTCGACTGGCTGGCGCCAGCCTTCATGCAACCAGTCGCTCTGCACATAATACCAGGCCGATCCCTCCATCACGCCAGTTGTCCCGGGACGGCCGATTTTCTCGGCAACACTCTCGCGCGTGTCTCGCCCCACTTCGATTTCAGCAAGCTGCATCTCGTCGGGTGCGTAGCCGTGAAACCGCGGGACGGGGCTGCAGGCCACCAGTGCAAGCGCGACCAGAGCAGCGGCGAAGACCCGGAGACAGTGCGTTTTCATCTTGGAGACATGTCCCTGATTATGGTCATTGCGTCCGATACGCGCCGCTCACGCATTGCCACGTTGTGCTGCATCGGTGCGCATAAGGGATACAGAAGGTCGCAGTGCACTTCAAGAAAGGAACATGCTCCGATATAGCCGTGTAACATATCTCACCGTTCTGGAGTACCCTTCCCCTCGTGTCAAATCATCCCAATCCCCTCCGTCAGGTTCGGCTGACAGACCCGTTGCGTGTGTCTCGGCTCACAGCGCGCAAAACGTATCCGATCACTCTTGCCCCAGATGCAGCGCAACGCGCGCAGATCGCCGAACTGCTACAGATCGAAGCCTTGCGCAAATTCCGCTTTGACGCAGAGCTGCGGCCGCTTGGCCGCACGGACTGGGACTTGCAAGGCAAGCTGGGGGCGACTGTGGTGCAGCTATGTGCAGTGACGCTTGCGCCGGTCACCACCCGGATCGACGAGGCTGTGCTCCGCCGGTTTCTTGCGGATTTACCTGATCCCGAAGGGCTGGAAGTCGAAATGCCCGAAGATGACACCTGTGAACAGCTCGGCGCGGAAATCGACATCTCGGACATCGCGATCGAGGCACTCTCACTGGCCTTGCCCGCCTTCCCCCGCGCACCAGAGGCCGAACTGTCGCCAAATGGCGTCTTGCAGTATGGACCACCCGGCGCGGCCCCTTTGGCCGAGTCGCGCCCCAAGCCTTTCGCCGGACTTGCCATCTTGAAAGGCAAATTGGAACAGGGTCCAAAAAGGTCATCCGGGGACGAGGAATGATCCTTGTGTTGTCGCGAAAATTCACTATTTTACCCAGCCTGTGAATTGAGGTCTTGGAAGCCCCGGTCATTCCGTGTATCTCGCGCCGAAATCGTATTTTCCTGCCCACGCATCAGGATCGCCCGGACAGAGGGCAACATGATCCAGTGCCCTGATAACAGAGGTTTGACATGGCCGTTCAACAGAACCGCGTGACCCGCTCCCGCCGCAACATGCGCCGCGCGCATGATGCGCTGGTAGCCGCCAATCCCAATGAATGCTCGAATTGTGGCGAATTGAAGCGCCCGCACCATGTGTGCCCGTCCTGTGGCTTCTATGGTGATCGCGAAGTCATCGCGCAATCGGGCGCCGTCGATCTGGAAGACGACGCGGCCTGAGGTTGTCGACCCGTTTGATCGGGTCGCACCAGAACCGTGCCGCACAGCATGACGCAAAATCCGGGCAACACAATCACGATCTCCGTGGACGCGATGGGGGGCGATCAAGGACCGTCTGCGGTCATCGCAGGCTGTGCCCTTTCAGCTGACAGGAATGGTGGCATCGGCTTCATTTTTCATGGTGATGAAGCGCAGCTGACGCCTTTGGTCGCGCGACACGCATCGTTGCGAAACGTTACCGAGATTCGCCACAGCCCCGATGTGGTGCGGATGGATGACAAGCCCAGTCAAGTGATGCGCCGCGGGCGTGACACGTCGATGTGGTCCGCTGTCTCGGCGCTGCGCGACGGGCATGCGCATGCCGTCGTGTCTTGTGGCAATACCGGCGCGTTGATGGCCGTGTCCATGCTGCGTCTGCGCAAACTGCACGGTGTGCATCGTCCTGCCATCGCTTGTCTCTGGCCATCGCGCGGCGAAAGCGGCTTCAACACGATGCTGGACGTGGGCGCTGATGTGCGCGCTGATGAAGAATCGCTTCTGCAATACGCCCTGATGGGCGCTGCCTATTACAGAAACGCTTTTGATGCACCATGTCCGCGTGTCGGGTTGTTGAATGTCGGGACCGAAGACCACAAGGGGCGCGCAGAGATCAAGGAAGCAGCAGCCTTGATCGCTGAGGCGGCTGAAATCGGGCGCTACGATTTTGTGGGCTTCATAGAAGGGACTGATCTGGCCTCGGCCGATGTTGATGTGATCGTGACCGATGGGTTCACAGGCAATGTCGCGCTGAAAACCGCTGAAGGCACCGCAAAACTGATCAGCGAGGCGTTGCGCGCAGAACTGTCCGGCACTTTGGCCTCAAAGCTTGGCGCATTGGCCGCGTCGGCACCCTTGCGGCGGTTTCAGAAGCGCATGGACCCACGCCGAATGAATGGCGGGGTGTTTCTGGGTCTGAACGGGACTGTCGTGAAATCCCATGGCTCGGCAGATGCGACGGGCGTTTCTGCAGCGATCAAGCTCGCCTTTCGGCTGGCCCAATCCGGGTATCAGGAACGTATGGCCGAAAGGCTGGCCTCGGTCGCTGATGCGCAGCAGGAACGCGTGCTCAGCCGTGATGCCGCCACAGAAGACAACAGGCCAGACATAGAGGAGGCTGGGCAAGAATGAGCGTGATCCGTCCGGTCATTTGTGGCACTGGCCACTATCTGCCCTCTCGCGTCGTGGAAAATGCCGAATTCGCTACGTCGCTGAACACCAGCGATGACTGGATCGTATCAAGGTCCGGTATCGAGCGGCGCCATTTTGCATCCGACGGCGAATACACATCCGATCTTGCGACAAATGCGGCCCGCGCCGCGCTGCAGAATGCCGGGATCACAGCGGATCAGATCAATGCTGTGATCGTCGCAACCTCGACCCCGGATTATACCTTTCCGGCTGTGGCGACGCAGGTGCAGGCGAATCTGGGCATTACGTCGGGGTTTGCCTTTGATATTCAGGCCGTTTGCGCGGGTTTTGTCTTTGCTCTGGCCAATGCCAGCGGGCTGATCATGGCGGGGCAGGCCAAACGCGTACTGGTCATCGGGGCCGAGACTTTCTCGCGGATCATGGACCCGAATGATCGCAGCACTGTTGTTTTGTTCGGCGATGGGGCTGGCGCTGTCGTGCTTGAAGCGCAATCCGGCACAGGTGCCAATACGGATCGCGGTGTGCTGGCCTGTGATCTGAATTCTGACGGGCGCTACCGTGAATTGCTATATGTCGATGGTGGCGTTTCGCGCACAGGCCAATCCGGACATCTGCGCATGCAGGGGCGCGAGGTGTTCCGCCATGCCGTCGAAAAACTGGCCGCCACTGCAATGACTGCGCTTGAGAAAGCGGGGCTGAACGCTGCCGATATTGACTGGATCGTCCCGCATCAGGCCAACCTGCGAATCATCAAGGGTACAGCGCAGAAGCTTGGCCTGCCCATGGAGCGTGTCATCGTGACCGTGCAGGACCATGGCAATACTTCAGCGGCCTCGATCCCATTGGCCCTGTCCGTCGCGAATTGCGAAGGGCGCTTCAAGCCTGGCGATCTGATCCTGACCGAAGCCATTGGCGGCGGGTTGAGCTGGGGCGCAGTCGCGCTGCGCTGGTAGCGCAATCGCCACTTTCACGCCACAGGACAACCCCCTGATATTGACTCGAAAATCGCTTTACCCCATGCTGTACGAAATCAAGGGGGTAAACATGTCTGACAAGACCTTGACGCGGATGGACTTGACCGAAGCGGTATTTCGCGAAGTCGGATTGTCGCGCAATGAGTCGGCCGCGCTTGTGGACTCGGTTTTGCAGCACGTCTCGGACGCGCTGGCGCGGGGGGAGCAAGTCAAGATTTCCTCTTTCGGAACTTTCTCTGTGCGCCATAAGAACGCGCGGGTCGGACGTAATCCCAAGACCGGGGAAGAAGTGCCCATTTCCCCCCGCCGGGTGCTCACCTTTCGCCCGTCGCATCTGATGAAAGATCGTGTGGCCGAAGGCAACCGTAGGTAGGGGCCACCATGCGCAAGGCACCAGACGCGTTTCGCACCATCAGCGAAGCGGCGGATGCGTTGGGGACCCCGGCACATGTGCTGCGCTTTTGGGAAAGCAAGTTTCCTCAGGTCAAACCTGTGAAACGCGCTGGTGGTCGGCGCTATTACCGCCCTGCGGATATCGACCTGTTATCCGGCATCAAATTGCTGCTGCATGACCGGGGCATGACGATCCGCGGCGTGCAAAAGCTTATCCAGACCGAAGGTGTGCGCCATGTCGCCGGGCTTGCGCCACTGTCAGACCTGGCTGTGGATCAAGAGGATGTGGATAGCGCTGCATCGGTCACGCTCGATGCAGCCGAGATTGCGGATCTTGCAGCGCTTGATGGTGCGCGGGATATGGCGTCCGAGGCTGCGGATCTGGGCGACCAAGACGATCTTCGGGCGCTCGATGCGCCAGAGCCAGAGCCAGAGCCAGAGCCAGAGCCAGAGCCAGAGCCAGAGCCAGAGCCAGAGCCAGAGCCAGAGCCAGAGCCAGAGCCAGAGCCAGAGCCAGAGCCAGAGCCAGAGCCA
>SKSL01000158.1 GCA_007123015.1 Natronohydrobacter sp.
CGTGCGAGTGCCCGTGGTCATCGTGCGAGTGTTCGTGGTCGTCATGCGAATGCCCGTGGTCATCATGCGAGTGCCCGTGGTCATCATGCGAATGCCCGTGATCGTCATGCGAGTGCCCGTGGTCATCGTGCGAGTGCCCATGATCGTCATGCGAGTGCCCGTGGTCATCGTGCGAATGCCCATGATCGTGCTCATGCGAATGACCATGCGCGAACTCCTGTACGCTCAGCCCGTCCGCATTGATCAGGGTAACGACGTCACCTGCGACTTCGATCCCGGCCATCGCGCGAGCCAGCCACGGAGTGAATTCTGCGCCAACCCAGAAAATCAACTCTGCATCGGCCAGATTCCGCGCTTGCGATGGGCGCAGCTGAAAATTGTGCGGATCGCCCCCTTGATCCAGCAGCAGGTCAGGCACGCCCGTTTCGCCCATGACCATCGAGACCAGAGAATGCGTCACCTGAAAATCGGTCATCACCCGCAAATCCTGTGCTGCAAGCGGTGTGGCCATCATGGCGCTCGCCAAGGCAAGTGAGTAGCGCATCCTGTTCTCCTTGTGTTATACGTTGCGGAACATATCTAATGTTATATCATAACAGTCAAGGCGAAGCGTATGACATCACAGGCACATGACAGCGGGTTTTGTTGCGCGAACCATAGTGCAGCAGCAGATCTGGTCGCGATCCTGACCGCGGCCGAGACACAGGCGCAGGCGCAAGGCGCGCGGCTGACGCCTGTGCGCAAGCGGACGCTTGAAATCCTGCTCGAAGCCCATGGTGCCCTTGGCGCCTATGAGGTGCTTGAAAAACTCAGTGCCGAGGGCTTTGGCAGTCAGCCCCCAGTAGCCTATCGCGCGCTGAATTTTCTCGTCGAACATGGGCTTGCCCATCGCATCCGCCGACTGAATGCCTTTACGGCCTGCACGCATCCGGGGCGTGAGCATCGCGCGGCCTTTCTGATCTGTGACACCTGCAAAAGCGTGACTGAAGCCGAGGCCGAGGCCGTCGGCACAGCGCTCGATCAGGCCGCCCAGTTGTCTGGGTTCCAGTTGGCGCGCGCGACTATCGAAGCTGTGGGCAGATGCAAAGCCTGCCGCGAGGCTGCTGCATGAGCCTGATCGCGGCGCAATCGGTCACTGTCAGCTATGAAGGGCGCCGCGCGCTTTTCGACATTGATTTTCAGATTGATCGCGGCGAGATCGTCACGATCGTGGGTCCGAACGGTTCGGGCAAGACCAGTCTGCTGCGCGTCCTGCTGGGGGTCATTCATCCGCAGAGTGGCCGTATCACCCGCGCGCCCGCCCTGCGCATCGGTTATGTGCCGCAGCGCCTGCATCTTGATCCGGGCCTGCCCATGCCTGTGGCGCGTTTCCTGTCCCTGCCCAAACGTCAGAGCGCGCAGGCCATCGCGGCCATCCTCGCGCGCGTCGGTCTGCCTGATGTCGCGCGCCAGAACATGGCGACACTTTCAGGCGGGCAATTCCAGCGGGTGCTGCTGGCGCGCGCCCTGCTGGTCCAGCCTGATCTGCTGATGCTGGATGAGCCCACAGCGGGGCTGGACCAACCCGGGGTTGCAGCGTTTTACAAGCTGATTGATGAAGTCCGCCATGAGTTGAATTGCGCAGTCCTGTCGGTCAGCCATGATCTGCATGTGGTGATGAGCGCATCGGATCGGGTGATCTGTATCAATGGCCATATCTGCTGCGAAGGTACACCTCAGGTCGTGCGCGCAGCCCCCGAATATCGCGCGCTTTTCGGGCTGGGCACTGGGGGCGCGCTGGCGCTTTATCAGCACAGCCACGACCATGTGCATGACGATGCCTGCGACCACTCAGAGGATCTGGCCCGCCATGCTGGATGATTTCCTGATGCGCGGCTTTCTGGCGGGCTTGGCTGTGGCCATCGCCACAGGCCCCTTGGGCTGTTTCGTCGTGTGGCGGCGCATGGCCTATTTCGGCGATGCCACAGCGCATGCAGCGATTCTGGGCGTCGCGCTGGCACTTGGCTTTCAGATCAGCATCTTCATCGGTACGATGGTCGTTGCGCTTATGATGGCGATGATCGTGGCCATGCTGGCCGGACGCGGCTGGGCGATGGATACGACACTGGGCGTGCTGGCCCATTCTGCGCTGGCGCTGGGTCTGGTCGCAGTTTCTTTCCTGCCCAATGTCCGAGTGGATCTGACAGCCTTCCTGTTCGGCGATATTCTGGCCGTGTCGCGCTTCGATCTGGGCGTGATTGCGCTGGGCTCGGCCTTGGTGCTGGGGCTGATCCTGTGGCGTTGGCGGGGGCTGCTGATGTCCACGCTGAACGAGGATCTGGCCCATTCCGCAGGCATCCATCCCGCGCGCGAACGCATGGTGTTGACCTTGGCGCTGGCGATTGTGGTGGCGGTCGCGCTCAAGATTGTGGGCGCGCTGCTGATCGGGGCGCTGCTGATCATCCCGGCAGCGGCAGCGCGCAATCTGGCCCGCACGCCCGAGATGATGGCCTTTTTCGCAATCCTCATCGGCATGGTGTCCGTCTATGGCGGATTGCAACTGTCCTTGTTGCAGGACACACCCTCTGGCCCGTCCATCGTGGTCCTGGCCGCGATGATCTTTCTGATCTCGACGCTGGGCAGGGCGCTGGTTCAGAAACGGTCTGCGCGATAAGGGGTCAAGTCCAGCTCTGGTGCGCGCCCCGCAACCATATCCGCGATCAGCCTTGCAGTCATTGGTGCAAGCGTCAGGCCCAGATGGCCATGCCCGAAAGCATGAAGGATCTGCGGCCCGGCTTTCGAGACACTGATCACAGGCCGCGAATCGGGCAGCGACGGCCGACAACCCATCCAGCGCAGATCTGGCGCTGGCAGATCGGGCAGGATCGCCCGCGCAGCCTGCGCCAAGGCGTCCCAGCGATGTGGCGACGCGGGTGCGGCCAGTCCGCCCAGCTCGACCGTGCCCGCGACCCGAAGCCGGTCAGCCATCGGGCAGAAATAGAAGCCGCGCGCCACGGGCGTCATCTGCCGGACCAGACCTGCCGGGAGGCTGTCCCATTCCAGATGATAGCCGCGTTCTGTGTTCAGGGGCACTTTATCACCCGCCTGCGCTGCCAGGCTGCGCGACCAGGCGCCCGCGCAGATCACCACGCGCTGCGCTTCCATCATGCCATGAACGCTGGTCAGGCGCACAGTTTTAGCTTGCAGCTCCAGACCCGCTACAGCAGCTGTGATCCGCTGAACCCCGGCGGCAGTGACGGCTGCGCGCAGATGACGCAGCATCTGCGTTGGATCATGCACTGTCAGGGCATCTGGAAAGAACGCGCCCCCGACCCCCACTTGCGCCGGCAAACCGGGTTGCAGCTGGCCCAACTCGTCGCGACTGAGCGATTCGACCCGGACCCCATGCGCACGGTAACTTTGCAGCCGGGTCGCGCGGCGGTCGGCCTCGGTCTCGAAAAGATAAAGCGTCCCGAATTGCCGGAGCAGGTCGCGCGCGCCGATGTGTTGTGCCAGGTCTTGCCAGCAGGCTGCGGCCGGGGCGAGCAGGGCCGCGATAGCCTTGGCATTGGCGGCGGCCCGCGCAGGAGTGGTTTCGCGTGCAAAACGCAACAGCCACGGGACCAGCGACACTTCGGGGCGCAGTGCAAGCGGGCTTTTGCGGTCGAAGAGAAGTGCAGGCAAGTTACGCAGTACATCCGGCGTGGCGACAGGCAGAACAGCATAATCGGCAATTATCCCGGCATTGCCGTATGAGGCCCCGTTCTCATCATCTGCAGGGGCGATCAAGGTGACGTCATGACCATTTCGCGCAAGGAGATAGGCACAGGAAAGTCCGACTGCGCCCGCGCCGATGACCGCGATCTCTGTTTGCCCTATCACGTTCTGATCCTGCATTCTGACGCCCGGCTGTGCCATGATCCCTGACTACAAGCTTGTCTTTCGTCAGCGCAGTCTGGCTGCTCGGCACCGAGACACATCGCGCAGTCGGACCGGATCATGGCCCCAGAGACATGCCCGTAGCGTCGGCGAAGTTCAACTGCAAGCCCACAGGCGCGCGCGATTTCTCTTACCTGCAGATGAATGACCTGTCAGAGATCGCACGCCCGACCCCATGTCCGGCTCTGCATGTCGCTGCCTGCGCAATTCATCGTCCCCGCGCGTTTCCCGACAGTGTCGCAGGCGCGTCTCGTCCATGAGCAGGCAGAGCGTCGTGTCATGCGCCATCAAGTCGACGTGGACCTGTCGCGCGGGGTCAAGGCCGAAAGCCGCCGCGCCTCGTCACGCCGACGGAATCCCCATTGCATGACGCTTCCCCGCGGCCCAGCGATTTGGTCGCCACATAATGCACCGTTTTTCTGTTGCATCGCCCCATTGCGCCCGTCAATGCGCGGCGTCATACCCTTCTTCAGGCTGACCGGTGCCCATCCCAGCGCGACCGCCTGATTTATCCCCCCAGCACCAGGGCGCGCGGGCGTTGCTCTTCATCGATCAGATAAAGCGCATCCTCGCCAATCGCGGCCACGGTCCCGCCTTCAAGGCGGTCACCCTGTTGCAACCGCAGGATCCGGCCATCGGGTAGACGCACCAGCGCATGCCGCACCCCGGCTTGCTGGACCACAGCGA
>SKSL01000027.1 GCA_007123015.1 Natronohydrobacter sp.
CACCACCAGCGAGCCCTCGGTCAGCGCCACCCGCGTCAGCCCTCCCGGCACCAGTTCGACATCGCGCCCGACAAGACAATAAGGGCGCAGATCGACATGGCGCGGTGCGATGCCGTCCTTGACGAAAGTGGGACAGGTGGACAGTGCAAGCGTCGGCTGGGCGATATAGTTCGAGGGGTTGGCGGCCAGTTTGGCGGCAAAGGTCTCTATGGTTGCCTTGTCGGATTTTGGCCCGACCAGCATGCCATATCCGCCCGAGCCATGGACTTCCTTGATCACCAGTTCCGCGATATGTTCCTGCACATATTTCAGATCATCGGGTTTGGCGCATTGCCATGTCGGCACGTTTTCCAGAAGCGGCGCTTCGCCCAGATAGAAGCGCACCATTTCGGGCACATAAGTATAGATCGCCTTGTCATCGGCCACACCGGCCCCCGGCGCCGAGCAAATCGTGACCCCGCCCGAACGATAGACATTCATCAGCCCCGGCACACCAAGCGCCGAGTCGGGGCGGAAGCAGAGCGGATCAAGAAAGGCATCGTCGATCCGGCGATAGATCACATCGACCTTCTGCGGGCCTTCTGTGGTGCGCATGTAGCAGAAATCGCCTTCGACAAACAAATCCTGCCCCTCGACCATCTCGATGCCCATCAGATCGGCCAGGAAGCTGTGCTCGTAATAGGCCGAGTTGAAATGGCCAGGCGTGAGCAGCACCACCTTGGGGTCGCGGTCGCATTTCGCAGGCGCGACCGAGGCCAGGGTCCGTTTCAACAGCCGTGCATAGCCATCGACCGGGGCGACGCGGTTTTCCTGAAACAGATGCGGGAACATCCGCATCATCACTTCGCGGTTTTCCAGCATGTAGGACACGCCCGACGGCGTGCGGCAGTTATCTTCGAGCACATAGAACTGATCTGCGCCCGTGCGCACCAGATCAATGCCCACTATGTGGCTGAAGATACCCAGCGGCGGGCGGAAACCTGCGACCGCGATCTCATAGGCTTCATTGCGATAGACCAGATCGGCGGGGATCCGGCCAGCGCGGACGATTTCGCCGCGGTCATAGACATCCGACAGGAACGCATTGAGCGCGCGGGCGCGCTGCTTGATGCCGCGCTCCAGCTTGCGCCATTCTTCCGATGTGAAGACGCGCGGGAACATGTCGAAGGGGATCAGTCGGTCCGGGTCGCCCCCTTCGCCATAGACGGCGAAGGTGATGCCGTAGCGGCGGAACAGGTCTTCGGCCTCGGCCTGTTTGAGCGCCCGGAACTCTGCCGGCATGTTCTGATGCCAGCCCTCCAGCATCTGATAGGGCACACGCAGCCCCGAGGCGTCATACATTTCGTTGAAATACGGCTTTGCCATGGGTTGGTCCCCCTGTCTTTCTGCCATGAAATGCCGTTGCTTAAGGGAAGTAAAGGGCCTGTCGCGTCTGTGCTGAAAAAACAAGCGTCCGGTCGCATGGATTTCAGGCGCTATCTGGTCACAGTCGCAGCGGCTTGCCTGCGCGCGGTGATCCAGTTCCACCCCAGCACAAGGATCAGGACTGCGACGCCTGCGGCCTCGATCCGGAAATCGGGCCAGAAAAGCGCCGCGATCGCCGGGATGGCGATGATCCGCGACACCGGGTCCATGCGCCCGAAAAGCCAGCCCTCGATCACGGCTGCGAAGGCGGCCAATCCCAGGATCGCCGTGAAGCCGGTCCAGAGCACCACGGGCAGCGGGCCACCGAAGATGATTTCCGGGTTGAACACCATGAAGAGCGGGATCAGGTACAGGCCCTTGGCGAATTTCCAGGCCTGCACGCTGGTTTCCATGGGCTTCGCGCCTGCAACTGCGGCCCCGGCAAACCCTGCCAGCGCCACAGGGGGCGTGACATTGCTGTCTTGGCTATACCAGAACACCACCAGATGTGCGATCAGAAGCGGGATGCCGAATTCATTATGCAGCGCAGGCCCCACCAGCACGATCAGCACGATATAGCTGGCCGTGACCGGCAGGCCGAGGCCGAGGACCAGCGACGCGATCAGCACCAGCACCAGCGCGATGACGATATTGCCGCCCGAAAGCGAAATCATCATGGAGGAAAATTTCAGCCCCAGCCCGGTCAGCCCGACAACACCGACGATGATCCCCGCCACAGCACAGGCGATGGACACGGCAACCGCGTTGCGCGCGCCAAGCTCCAGGCTCTCAAAAATCATCCGCAGCCCGCGCAGGACGGAGTCCCTGATGCGCGTTCCTGTCATCGGACCGCCCGCATAAAGCGCCCAGGCCCCGCGCAGCCCCGTTACGGCAATGACCGAGATGATGGCCCAAAAGCCCACGCGCATGGGCGAGATGTTGTTGACCAACAGCCAGACCAGCAGCACCAGCGGCAAGATGAATTGCCAGCCTGCTTTCAGCACCTGCCGCACCAGTGGTAATTCGGTCGCGGACATGCCTTTCATGCCCTGTTTCATGGCCAGGATATGCACGAACAGATAGACGGTCCCCAGATACAGGATCGCGGGGAAGATAGAGACCAGCACGATCTCGATATACGGCACCCGCGTATATTCCGAGATCAGGAAGGCGCCTGCACCCATCAGGGGCGGTGTGATCTGCCCACCGGTCGAGGCCGCGGCCTCGATCCCGCCGGCCTGTTTTGGCTTGTAGCCCAGCCGCTTCATTAGCGGGATGGTGAAAGCCCCGGTTGTGACCACATTGGCGATGGCCGAGCCCGAGATCGAGCCCATGCCTGCGCTGGCGATCACAGCCGCTTTCGCAGGCCCGCCGGGTTTGCGCCCGGTTGCCGCGAAGGCGAGGTCGATGAAGAACTTGCCCGCGCCGGTCTTTTCCAGAAACGCGCCGAACAGGACGAACATGAACACGAAGGTTGCGGCCACCCCAAGCGGCAGGCCGAAGATCCCTTCCTGCCCCAGATACAGTTGGCCCATCAGCCGGTCGATATTGGCGCCGCGATGTTCCAGAATCCCCGGCATCCATTCGCCCAGCCCCGGAAGCGCCCCGCGTGTGCCCGCCAGGGCATAGAGGATCGCAATGAAACCGATGATCGTCATGCCCAGGCCCACAGCGCGGCGGCTGGCTTCGAGCACTGCAAGTGTGCAGATAATTCCGACTGTGATATCCGTAGACGTCCACCAGCCTGCGCGGGCGATGATCTCATCAAGGTTCCAGATGATGTAGAAACCGCTGAAGAACCCGGCCGCTATGAAAGCCCCGTCGATCAGCCATCCGACTGGGCCACGCGCGCGGGTCTGGCCGAAGACCGGGAAGATCAGAAAGGCCAGCACCAGCACGAAAGCCAGATGTGCAGGGCGCTGGTAGAACAGGCCCAATGGCTGGATCCCGGCCGTGTAGAGCTGAAACAGTGACAGGCTGACGGCGACTGCCGTGATCAGCCATAGCACGGGGCGCGGCTGCACATGGTCCGCAGAGCGCAGGTTGGACGGGATCACATTGCCCTTGATCTGATCCGTGGGGGGGGTGGGCTCAGAGCTTGGGCGCATGATGTGGCCTTATGGAACAAGACGCAGCGTCGCGGCCTGACCGGCTGCCTGCTGCGAGAGATAGAGAACTTGGTCGCCGAGGGTCAGCCGGTGCGCAATTGAGGGCGCGCCGATGCGCAAGGCCAGTGTGTTTGCGGTGATCGGTTCGGCCATATCCTCGATCCAGTAGCCGCCCCCAGCGGCAGGGGTAAGGTGACCCCGGCCCACGACCTCCCCCAGACCAGCTGCGAAATCATGCAGATAGCTGCGCGCCAGCAGAAGCTGGCCCTCGCGCTGGATGAAGCAATCGGCCACCTTGCCACCCGTGACCGAATGCACCCATGTCAGACAGGCTTCGTGCCCCTCTGGCAACGTCCAGATCGCCAGTGTTTCCCCCGAGGCCAGCCTCACTTTCAACATGGGATCGGCCATCGCAGGTGCGACAAACCAAAGGGCGGCCATGAGAAGCCGCCCCAGAGCGGCCATCATGGGCGCTGATGGTCCTGCACGGTGGCCCCGACTTCTTCCAGATACCGCAGCGCGCCAGGGTGGAACGGGATCGGGGTGGACGCAACCGAAAACGCGACTGTCGTATCATTCGCGGCGGGGTGGATCGCGATCAGATCGTCCACGTTCTCATAAATCGCGCGCGTGATGTTATAGACCAGCTCTTCGTCCATATCCTCATGGACGATCATGACATTGGGGGTCGAGATCGTCAGGACATCGGCATCCTGTCCGTCATAGGTCCCAGCGCGCAGCGTGTAGGGCGCGAAGGTCGGCTCGACCTC
Organism: Natronohydrobacter sp.; assembly: GCA_007123015.1. Lineage (GTDB taxonomy): Bacteria > Pseudomonadota > Alphaproteobacteria > Rhodobacterales > Rhodobacteraceae > Roseinatronobacter. The sequence continues at coordinate 4,283 of SKSL01000027.1, forward strand.
GATGGCATTCGCGATTTCGTCCTCGCTCATCGGAATGATGCGGATGTCGCGCGTCGTGGCAAGGTTCATGATCGAGCTGGTGGGCGGGCCAACGCTCCAGAACCCGGCAGCGATATCGCCATCGCGCAGCGCATCAGCGGTTTCGTTGAAGTTAAGCCGTTCGGGCGTGAAATCGTCATAGGTGATGCCATTGGCGGCCAGCAGCGTCTGAGCGCTGACCTCAGTCCCGGAGCCAGGCGCGCCGACGGAAACGCGCTGCCCGCGCAGGTCGCCAATGGTTTCGATGCCGCTACCTTCCAGTGTCACGATCTGCACAGCATTGGGATAGATCGACATCACGGCCCGGAGTTCGTCGACCTGACGCCCCTCGAACGCGCCTTCGCCATGAAAGGCCTGATAGACCGTGTCGGCCAGCGCGAGCGCCAGATCGCTGTCCCCACGCGAGATCAGCGCCACATTCTCGACCGAGGCACCGGTGACCTCGGCGCTGCCCGTGGCCCCTTCGACATGATTGTTGATGACTTCGCCCACACCACCACCATAGGGGAAATACACCCCGCCTGTGCCACCTGTGGCAATTGAAAGCTGTTGCGCAATGGCCGGGGCGGCCAAAAGCAGAGATGCGACGCCAAGCGCCGCGAAACGGGTTTTCATGGTCATCCTCCCAAGGAATCTTCGTTTTTCTTGTCGGATCGCGAACGATCACGAAAAGACTACCGACGCATGTCGCATCGCGCAACCAGTCTTGGGGTTTCACGAAGCAAAGATCACTGGATAGAGCGCTAGTATCAGCAGCGCCGCCATGGTGTAATTGAACGCCCGCAACAGCTCTGGGCGCTGGAGCAGGCGGCGCAACCCGACCCCGGCCAAGGCCCAGATGGATACGGACGGAAGATTGACCAGCATGAACACGCCTGCGACCCAGGCGACTGCCACCCATTCCTGCCCTGGGGCATAGAGCGTGATTGCCCCCAGCGACATGATCCAGGCTTTCGGATTAACCCATTGGAAGGCAGCGGCTTGCAGAAATGTCAGGGGCGTGCCTTTGGCCGTGTTGCCGTCAGGGGGCGCTGCATGGGCGATCTTCCAGGCAAGCCAGAGCATGTAAAGGACCGAGACGACTGTCAGCCCCGCGCGCGCAGGCGGGTAGGTGATAAACACCCCCACAAGCCCTACGCCCACGACAAACACCATGAAAGCATGACCCAGCGCGATGCCCAGCATGTGCGGCAAGGTCCGACGAAAGCCGAAATTCACGCCCGAGGCCAGCAGCATGATATTGTTCGGCCCTGGTGTGACCGAGGTGACGAAAGCATAGGCGGCAAGAGCAAGGAGCAGGTCGATTGTCATGGGGGCCTCTGAATTTCCGGGGACCAATTTATGCGGGGCACGGCACTGGATTGTTGCAAATACTGTGGTGAAGGAGCTATTTCTGCAATTGATGAGTGTTGTGGATCATATATCCGCGCATATATTGCGTGTCCTGACGCAGGATGGGCGTATCTCGAATATCGAGCTGGCCGAGCGCGTGGGCCTGTCGCCATCGGCCTGCCTGCGCCGGGTGCAGGATCTGGAACGGCGCGGGATCATCACAGGCTACCGGGCTGTGCTCGACCCGGCGCAAACCGGGATCGGCTTTATCGCCTATGTCACTGTCGGCCTGTCGCGCCACACGAAAGCGGCGCAGGCCGAATTCGAGCGCCTGATACAAGCTGCCCCGCAAGTGCGCGAATGTCATAATGTGACAGGCACAGTGGAATATCTGCTGCGGGTCGAGGCGCGTGATCTCGCGGCCTACAAGCAGTTTCACACAGACTATATGGGGGCCTTTCCGCATCTGGAGCGGATTACGACCATGGTCGTCATGGGGTCGCCCAAGGATGACCGCGCCTGAGCGCAGTTTTTACGTGCAATCACGCAAGATCTGGCTATTCTGCAGCGCGGCAAGGGAGCAGGGCATGGGCAAAGGCAAGGTTATCACCATCGCGCAACAGAAAGGGGGCTCGGGCAAGACAACGCTCGCCGTCAATCTGGGCGTGATGCTGACGCGCAAGGGTGCAACAGTCGCGTTTCTGGATACGGATCCTCAGGGCTCGCTCGGGCGCTGGTTCATGACCCGCCACGACGCTGGCCGGACAGAGGGCATGGAGTTCTCGACCGCTTCCGCCTGGGGGGTGGGCTATGAAGTGGGCAAATTGCGCGACATGGCCGATTTCGTGATCATCGACACACCGCCCAAGGCGGATAGTGACCTGCGCCCGGCACTGCGCGCAGCGGATCTGGTGATCGTGCCTGTGGCAACCAGCCATGTCGATCTCTGGGCCACGGATGGGGTGCTGGATCTGGCGCGCCGCGAAGGGCGCGAAGTTTTGGTCATGCTGAACCGCGCCCGGCCAGGCACGCGGCTGGGGGCCGAGATTGCCGAGGCCGCGCAATCGCTGGCTGCGCATCTGGCGGAAACCCAGATCGCCAATCGTGTGGCCTATGCCGAAACGCTGGGGCAGGGGCTTGGGGCCATCGAAGGGGCGCGCAGTCCGGCAATCCGCACTGAACTCGACGCGCTGCTGGTCGAGGTCGAAGCGCAGATCGCCGCGGCCGAATAGGCAACCGCCATATGGACGCTGCAGGATGGCTGCGCTATCAGCAGGACGAAACCCTGACTGCTGAAAGGCGCGCCCATGTCCGGCCACGGCCCCGCACTGCCCATGACATCGCACAGATCCGGCCCGCTACAGGGTGTGGCCGAGGTGCCGGGGGACAAGTCGATCTCGCATCGCGCCCTCATCCTTGGGGCGCTGTCTGTTGGCGAAACGCAGATCACCGGGCTTCTGGAAGGGCAGGATGTGCTGGACACGGCGCGGGCGATGCAGGCTTTCGGCGCAACTGTCACGCAGCATGGGCCGGGCGGCTGGACCGTGCAGGGCGTGGGCGTGGGTGGCTTCGCCGAGCCTGCGCAGGTGATCGATTGCGGCAATTCCGGGACGGGTGTGCGCCTGATCATGGGGGCCATGGCAACGACAGACATTGCGGCCACATTCACTGGCGATGCCAGTCTGAACAAACGGCCCATGGGGCGCGTCACTGACCCGCTGGCGCTGTTTGGCGCGCAGGCGTTCGGGCGGCGCGGCGGGCGGTTGCCGCTGACGCTGCTGGGCGCAGCCCAGCCTGTGCCCGTGGAATACCGCTTGCCGATGCCCTCGGCGCAGGTGAAATCGGCTGTGCTGCTGGCGGGGCTGAACGCGCCGGGTCAGACAGTCGTGATCGAGGATGAACCGACACGGGACCACACGGAACGGATGTTACGCGGTTTCGGCGCAGAGGTTCAGGTCGAAGAGACGCGCGAGGGGCGCGTGATCACGCTGACCGGCCAGCCTGAATTGCGCGGGCAAGTGGTGTCCGTGCCGCGCGATCCATCCTCGGCTGCCTTTCCGGTCTGCGCGGCCCTGCTGGTGCCGGGTTCCGAAGTTTTCGTCCCTGGCGTCAGCCAGAACCCGACGCGCAACGGCCTGTTTCTGACGCTGCAAGACATGGGCGCCGATCTGGTTCTGGAAAACCCGCGCGAAGAAGGCGGCGAGCCTGTCGCCGATCTGCGCGTGCGGTTTTCGGCGCTGACCGGCATCGATGTGCCGCCCGAACGCGCGGCCAGCATGATCGATGAATATCCGATCCTTGCGGCTTTGGCAGCGACCGCGTCGGGCGCGACAGTGATGCGCGGGGTCAAGGAATTGCGGGTCAAGGAATCCGACCGGATCGACGCGATGGCGCGGGGCCTTGAAGCCTGCGGCGTGCGGGTCGCGGAAACCGAAGACACATTCACAGTGCACGGCATGGCGGAAGTGCCGGGCGGCGTGACAGTGCGCAGCCATCTGGATCATCGGATCGCGATGAGTTTCCTCTGTCTGGGGATGGCCAGCGCGGCCCCGATCACAGTCGATGATGCCACCCCGATCGCGACATCCTTCCCTGTATTTGCGCCCTTGATGACGGCGCTCGGGGCAAAGTTGACGCAAGGGGGCTGAGGTAGGGTGCGTGCTGAGCACGCACCCTACACCTCATGTTCGGTGTCTGCCCATAAATCCGGTCGTCGCGCCCGCGTCAGCGCTTCGGCCTGAGATCGTCGCCAGCGCGCGACCTCTGCATGATTGCCGGACAGAAGCACAGACGGGATTTCGCGTCCCTCCCATTCGGCGGGTCGGGTGTAGTGAGGATGCTCCAGCAAGCCGCCCGAGAAACTCTCCTCCTCGATCGAGGCCGCGTTGCCCAGCACATCCGGCAGCAGTCGGACTGTCGCGTCAATCATCGTCTGTGCGGCCAATTCGCCGCCTGTGAGCACGAAATCCCCCAAGCTGACTTCCTCGATCGCGTAATGATCCAGGACGCGCTGGTCGATCCCTTCGAACCGCCCGCAGACCATGGTGATCCCGCGCCCCCGCGACCATGCGCGCGCTGTCGCTTGGGTGAAGGGGCGTCCGCGTGGACTAAGACATACCAGCGGCCAGACTGTGCGATCCTCGGGCACCCCGCGCATCGCCATATGGACCGCGCGCCCCAGCACATCCGCGCGCAGTACCATCCCGGCCCCTCCCCCGGCAGGGGTGTCATCGACATTGCGATGCTTGCCAATACCGAAAGGGCGCAGATCAATCGCCTCCAGCCCCCAAAGGCCGTCCTTCAACGCCTTGCCGGTCAAGGACAGACCCAGCACACCCGGAAACGCCTCTGGAAACAGCGTGATAACCCGCGCTTGCCAGGCCATCGCCGGTGTGCCGCGCTGCTCCAGCGATCGCGGAACCAGCGAGGGGGTGATCGCAAGCCGTCCTCTGGCGCGACGTTCGGTCATTCAATCAACCCCTCGGGTGGGTCTGCGATGATCCTGCCTGCGCTCAGATCTACTGTCGGCACGATGGTCTGGGTGAAGGGCAATAACACAGATCCAGTTCGGGCCGGCCGCACCAGTTCCAGCAGGTCCGAGGCTCCGTGATTGAGCACTGCCTTGACCCGACCCAGCGACTGACCGCCAGTGTCGAAGACTTCCAGCCCGATCAGGTCAGTATGGTAGAATTCATCATCCGGCAGGCCCGGCAGGTGTGCCCGCTCCGCAAAGAGCCGCACCCCGCGCAAGGCATCGGCCTCTTCCTTGCCTGCAACGCCACTCAGCCGCGCCGCAAACCCCTGCGCGACTTGCGCGCCCAAGGTCACAGTGAATTGCCGTCCATCTTCAGACCAGAGCGGGCCATACTCCGCAATGGCACGTGGCTCGGCGCAAAAGCTTTTAAGGCGCACTTCACCCCGCACGCCGTAAGCGCCCGCGATAGCTCCGACACAGATGCGTGTTTCAGTCATTTTCTTGCGAAAAATACTCTCGGGGGGTGAAACCACCCCCCTTGTGGGGCTGGTGAGGGGGGCAGACAGCCCCCTATGCCGCGTTTCGATTATTCGGCAGCCGCTTCAGCCTTGGCGGCTTTCTCGGCCGCGCGTTCCTTGGCTTTCTTGCCCGGTTCCGCCTTCTTCATGTTCGCGCGGGTCGCCTTGGGACGTGCACCAGCGGCTTCGAGAAAGCGCGCCACTCGGTCGGTGGGTTGTGCGCCCTGATCCAGCCAGTGCTGCACGCGCTCCATGTCCATCTTGATGCGGTCTTCACTGTTCTTCGCCAAGAGCGGGTTATAGGTGCCGACCTTTTCGAGAAAGCGGCCATCGCGCGGCATGCGCGAATCGGACACGACAATCGCGTAATGTGGGCGCTTCTTGGCCCCACCACGGGCCAGACGGATTTTAACAGCCATATCAGTTTCTCCTTTGGATGGCATATGCGCGGCGCAAAAGGGCCGCATGTTTTCAGCGTTGCAGATTCTCGTGGTGACGGATCACTTCCGAGATGATGAAATTCAGGAATTTCTTGGCGAATTCCGGGTCCAGATCAGCCTCTTTGGCCAACCATTCCAGCCGCTCGATCTGGCGCTCTTCGCGCGCCGGGTCCGAGGGGGGAAGCTGATGTTCGGCTTTCAGGCGCCCCACGGCCTGCGTGTGCTTGAACCGCTCGCCCAGCGTGTAGACAAGGATCGCGTCCAGCCGGTCGATGCTGTCACGATGACCTGCCAGCAGCACAGCCGCGCGTTCCGAAACATCGTGCAGCGCGCTCATTTCTTGCGCCCCAGCCCAAGGCCCGACAACCCGCCAGGCAACCCCATGCCACCCATACCGGGCATTTTCATGCCTTCACTCATCCCGCGACCCAGTTCACTCAGTTGTTCAGGCGACATTTGCGATGGATCGGGCATGCCTTTGCCTTTGCCCAGCATCCCGGCCATGGCTTGTTTCAGCATGCCTTTCTTGCCCATGGTCTTCATCATATCGGCCATCTGGCGATGCTGTTTCAGAAGCCGGTTCAGATCCGAGACTTCCAATCCTGCGCCCTTCGCAATGCGCTTCTTGCGGCTGGCCTGCAGGATCGCCGGGTTGGCGCGTTCCTTTTTGGTCATCGAATTGATCAGCGCGATCTGGCGCTTGAGCATGCTGTCATCAAACCCGGCCGCTTCGGCCTGTTTCGACATCTTGGACATGCCCGGCATCATGCCCATGAGCGATTGCATCCCCCCCATTTTCATCATCTGCTCAAGCTGCATCTTCAGGTCGTTCATGTTGAACATACCCTTCTGGAAGCGCTTCATCATGCGCTCGGCCTGTTCGACCTCGAGCACTTCCTGCGCTTTTTCCACAAGGGCAACAATATCGCCCATGCCCAGAATGCGGCCTGCGACGCGCTTGGGGTCGAAGACTTCCAGCGCATCGGTCTTTTCGCCCAGACCCACGAAGCGGATCGGCTTGCCGGTCACGGCCCGCATCGACAGTGCCGCCCCGCCGCGCCCGTCGCCATCCATCCGCGTCAGGATCACCCCGCTCACGCCCAGCTTGCCGTCGAACTCGGCCGCGACATTCACGGCGTCCTGCCCGGTCAGGCCATCGACCACCAGCAATGTCTCGCGTGGGGTGACGGCATCGCGCACAGCCAGCACTTCATCCATCAGCACATCGTCAATATGCAAGCGCCCTGCTGTGTCGAGCAGGTACACATCATAGCCGCCCAATGTGGCCTGCTGCTTGGCGCGCTTGGCAATCGCCACAGCGTCCTGCCCCTTGACGATGGGCAAGGTGTCCACGCCAATCTGCGTGCCAAGGATCGCCAGCTGTTCCATCGCGGCAGGTCGGTTGGTGTCGAGCGAGGCCATCAGGACGCGCTTGCCGTCACGCTCGGACAGGCGGCGGGCAAGTTTCGCCGTACTGGTGGTTTTCCCCGAGCCTTGCAGACCGACCATCAGCACAGGCGCGGGCGGGTTGTCGATCTTCAGACGGCCTGCATCTTCATCGCCCTCAAGCATGGCGATCAGCTCGTCATGGACGATCTTGACGACTTGCTGGCCCGGTGTGATCGATTTGGTGACTGCCGCGCCGGTCGCTTTCTTCTGTACCCGTTTGACGAACTCGCGCGTGACATTCAGCGAGACATCGGCTTCCAGCAGCGCCACGCGGACTTCGCGCAAGGCAGTCCGCACATCGTCTTCCGAAAGCGCACCCTGTTTTGTCAGCCGGTCGAAGACACCGGACAGGCGTTCAGAGAGGGTCTCGAACATGCGCGTCACTCCTTGGCCGCAAGGCCGTTCAAACAAGTATGGCACCCACGGGCGCAACGCGCTGGTGGGTGTCGATCCCGGCCATCAAGTCGGGACCGGAAGCTCAACACTCCCGGATAATGGGGGTGCGTTACGCCCGAAGCCTGCCGGAGTCAAGCCAGCATAGCGGCGTTGAGGTCCGCGGCACTGGCAGTATCGTGACTTGATCGCAGCCCGAGACATCACATTTCGATGAAAGGTCTAGCGATGGAGGTATCTTGATGACTGTTCGACCATCCCTTACCAGTGCTGCGGCGCTCCTGTGCTTCAGCCTGCCCGCGCTCGCGGATCGCCCCTACTCGATCGAAACACTGGCTGAAGGGCTGGACCGACCTTGGGGCATGGCCTTTCTGCCCGACGAGAATGATCTGATCATCACCTTGCGCGGCGGCAGCGTCGTGCTTTGGGATGACGCGCGCGGGGTGACCCCTATCAGCGGCGCGCCGGACGTGGTGACGCAGGGGCAGGGGGGCTTGCTCGATATTGCTGTCGGTCCGGATTTCGATGACACGAATTACGTCTACATGACATGGGCCGGGGCCGTTGATGGTGGCACGACCACGCATGTCGGGCGTGCTGTACTGGATCGCGAGGCGCGCGCACTGACGGATCTGGAAGTGCTGCATGCTGTTACACCCGGCTTTCAGAGTGGCGCGCATTTCGGCTCGCGCATCGTGTTTCAGGACGGCTTCCTGTTTGCGGGGTTCGGCGACCGTGGCAGCAAGGATTTCTCGGAAGCGCATATCAGTCAGGACCTGAGCAGCGAGAACGGGTCGGTGATCCGGTTGACGCTTGATGGGGCGGTCCCCGATGACAACCCCTTTGTCGGGACTGTCGGGGCAGCAGACGCGATCTGGTCCTATGGCCATCGCAACATTCAGGCGATGACCGTGCATCCCGAAACTGGCGATATCTGGTTGGCCGAACATGGCGAAGCGGGCGGTGACGAGGTCAATATCGTTCAGCGCGCCGGAAATTTCGGCTGGCCGCTGGCGTCTTTCGGGGTGACCTATCGCGGTGGTCAGGAATTCGCCCCGCCGCATCAGGAAGGTGACGGCTTCGTGGCCCCTGTCCATCATTGGCCTGCCGGGCGCACAGCGCATTTCCCGCCCTCTGGCATGACCTTTTACATGGCCGACGCGTTTGCGGACTGGCAGGGGCATCTGCTGATCGGCAATCTGTTTCACCGCTATCTGGGGCTTTTTGCCGAAGAGGATGGTGGCCTGACCGAGGTGGCCCGATTGCTTGATGGCGACGACCTGCGTATCCGCGATGTCGCTATCGGCCCGAAAGACGGTCTGATCTATGTGCTGGCCGATGATCAGGACGCGCCGCTGCTGCGGCTGTCACCGGCCACAGGATCCTGATCAGGGTTGCGCGATGCAGGGGTCCCGGACAGGGTCAGGCCCGATCCCTATGATCATGCTCCATGATGATGGGTGAAACTGTCTTTCGCATTTCGGCATAGTCCCCCGGTGGCCTGGCATGCTAAGCGCATGCCAGGCCGAGATGGAGGGACCTGATGCCATTTGCCAGAGATGAAGCTAATTATTTTGTGCCCAAAGGCGGATTGCCGCCGCAGACCCAGCTTCTGACCGATCGCGCGATCTTTACTGAAGCTTATGCTGTAATCCCGAAGGGGGTTCTGTCCAGCATCGTCACCAGTGTGCTCCCATTTTGGGAGCGGGCGCGCTTTTGGGTGTTGGCCCGTCCGCTCAGTGGCTTCGCCGAGACTTTTTCGCAATATATCGTCGAACTTGGGGCAGGGGGTGGATGCGCGCACCCAGAGACCGACAGCCGCGTGCAGGGCGCGATCTTCGTAGTTTCAGGCAGGCTGGATATTACGCTCGACGGGGTCGTACATCGTCTGAGCGACGGAGGCTTCGCCTATCTGCCGCCCGCGGCGGAGTGGTCATTGCGCGCCAGTGACAGCGGCGCGACGTTTCACTGGATCCGCAAGCGGTATCAGAGTGTCGAGGGACTTCCGCTACCGGATCCGATCTTCGCAGATGAGCGCGAGATCACGCCGGAGCCGATGCCCGATACGGACAATGCCTGGGCGACCACGCGCTTCATGGATCCTGCGGATCTGCGCCATGACATGCATGTCACAATCGTCACAATGCGGCCCGGCGCAGCAATTCCGTTTGCCGAGACCCATGTGATGGAGCATGGGCTTTATGTGCTGGAGGGCAAGGCGGTCTATCATCTGAATCAGGATTGGGTCGAAGTCGAAGCGGGCGATTTCATGTGGTTACGCGCGTTTTGTCCACAGGCCTGCTATGCAGGCGGGCCGGGACTGTTCCGGTATTTGCTCTATAAGGACGTCAACCGTCATGCAGTTTTCCCTTGACTGACACACTGCCTCTCTGCGGCAATGCCAGTGTCTGGATCGTATGGATAAACTCTGTCTCGTCGCTATATCGCGTGAAAGTCGTAACATCGGGTTGCACAGGTAGTTGAATCCAACCTGGGTTTTCATGCTGGCACGGGCTGCGGCCTCTGTCATTTCACGCGCGTCGCTGACCAGCGGCGCAAGAGGTTTTTCGCAATAGACATGCTTGCCCGCCGCAATCGCGGCTAGCGCCATTTCCTTGCGCAGGGCACTGGGCGCTGTGATATCAATCAGGTCGATTTCTGCGTTCGACATCATGCTGCGCCAGTCACCCGTCGAATGCGCAAAACCGAAATCAGCGGCAGCGCGTGCAGCGGCGTCTTCGGTCACGTCGGCGACTGTGTGCAATTCCAGCTTATAGGGAAGGTCAAACACTTCCTGCGCTACGGAAAAGCCAGACACAGGGGTCATGGCCTGCGCAGATTGGCTTACTCGTTCTTTCTGCGCGTACGACTAAAATAGTATTGTATAGTGTCAAAAATCACCTCACGCTCGAAACTGACGGGCGAAGAGGAGGACGCCATGTCAGATCTGGAGCATCTGCGCGAGATCGATCAGGTCCTGTCGGGGCGCAAGGTCGCACGCGATGGGTTTGTCACGCAATCCTGGCGGCGCTGTGTCGAAAGCTATGGCATGGACCCGACGAAGCCCAGCCCGGCTCATATCGTCACCGAGACGCGGTTGCGCGAGCATGTGGAGCAATCCGAACGGCTGATCTCGATCGCGCGAAGCGGGCTCGACGCGCTGTTTCGTCAGATCGCGGGGCGCAACTATGTGCTGCTTCTGGCCGATGCCAAGGGCGTCACAGTCGATTATTTCGGTGATCCGCGTTTCGAGGATGAGCTGCGTCGCGCCGGGCTTTATCTGGGCTCGGACTGGTCGGAGCATGTGGCCGGAACCTGTGGCGTCGGTTCCTGCATCGTGACCGGGCAGGCGATCACCGTGCATCAGAGCGATCATTTCGACCTGACGCACACGCCCTTGTCCTGTACGGCCGCGCCGATTTTCGACACGTCGGGGCAGTTGAGCGCGGTGCTCGATATCTCGCTTTTGCGCTCGCCGCAGCCCAAGATCAGCCAGAGCCTTGCGCTGAGCATGGTCAAGGCCAGTGTGCGGCGGGTCGAGATGGCCAATCTCATGGCCGAGAGCCGCGA
>SKSL01000232.1 GCA_007123015.1 Natronohydrobacter sp.
ACTGGTGGGGATCGCCGTGGCCGTCTGGGCGCGGGTGGATGATTGGAAGAAAGGGCTGCGGTGATGTGGGGCAGTCTGGTGGTCGGGCTTCTGGCCCGGCCTTGGGCGCGGCGGGTGGCGGGTATTGCGCTCGTCACACTCACCATCGCCTTGTTCACTCTCAATCTTCGCCGCACGGCTGAGCATGCAGGCCGCGTCGCCGAGCGATTTGAGCAATTGGAGCGCACCCATGCCATTCAACGTCAGATGCTGGAGGCCGCCAGCCGCCGCCCTCGCAGCCGCGATAATCTTCTTGACCGCTTGCGCGGGGGGCAGTTCTGACAGCCCGCCCGGCGCCTGCCCGCCGGTTGTGGAGTACAGTCGGGCCGAGCAGGCGCGGGTCGCAGAGGAGGTCGCGGCGCTGCCGGAAGGCGCCACGATTATCGAATGGCTGGCGGATTATGCTGTGCTGCGGGAGCAGGCTCGGGCCTGTCGATTATGGAGCCATGACCGGGAGTCTCAGGATCGTAAGAGACGGGCCGGGCAAAACTGGCGAGAAGCAACATATGCCTCAAACGCGACGGTTGGCCCCCGACCCATCTTCGGAATTCACAATTTCAAACAGCCGAGGGACTCACCGCCCTGCGCGAGCCATCGTGGCACACTGGCGTTCGGTCCGTCTCGCGCGGAAATGGGCACAATTGTGCACCCGGGAAGTCAATTTTGGAGCCGCTTGCGGCAGCTTAACTATTCAAGTAGTTGCCAATATCGGCTGACCCGCCGCTGACCAAGATCAGAGCAGGAACGGCGCTGCCCTCGCGGCTGCCACCCCGTCGATGACAATGTCCGCAACCATCGCTGGGTCGGACCGCCCTGCGCTGGATGTGATCGCAGCGAACGTCGAGGGTGCCGACGCTGCCATCTTCGTGGCCTTCGGCGACCTTGACCGAGGTGAATGTTTGATCATTCTACATCAAGCACGGCTGCGGCATGAGTTGACCTCACACTAGCGTTCGCCACCTGACGCAAGATTCCCATTGGCGAGTTGATGTGCCATCTTCGGTGTATGAGACGATTCGACATCGGCCTCTACCTTGACCCTCAGGTTACGTTTTCGAAACAATCGGCAAATAAACATACGATTATCCCGATGACAGTCGTCTGCTCCAAGCGCTTTCCGGGGCTCGGTGGGGACGCCGACATCAGAATCCGGATACCAAGCGTCAGAGGGCGCTGTTAGGCATGAGGCGGAATAAGCGCTGCGCAACTTTCAATGCATGTGCGTCGTGGCCTTCTAGGCAAGTGATTTGAAGCCCGTGACGCAGCCTGGACCTTGATGTAGCAGCCATTGGGAGTGTGATGCTCGGCGCACCGGTAAATGTCCAGATTCCGTTGCAGATGGCCGTCCCAGTGCTTTCGAGCCCTTCCGGCGCCAGCCCGGCAGTGGCCGTGGAGAGAATGGCATCGTATCCATCAAACGCGTCGGCGAGGCGGCGCCGTGCTCGCGACATTTCAGTGAGGGCAGCGGCATAGTGGACAGCCTTGGCTGACTGACCCTTGGCGATTGCTTCGCGGAGCGTGTCGGACACACCGCTACGCCCGTCCTGCATAACCCACTCATAGTGATGCGCCATTTCGACAAAATTGATCAACTCACGAAGACCCGCAACCTTTGAAAAGAGGTCTGGGAGCGCCACTTCGGCGATCTGAACCTGATCTTTTGGCAGCGTGGAAAGGCTGTCGCGCAACCGGGTGTAGTGGTCCTCCGCCACGCCGGGAAGCCGGACCAGGGCGAGCGACAGCACAGGCTGCACCGCGGGATCCAGCGCCGTATCGCTTCGATCTGTGTCGCTCAGGGTATCGACAAGAAGGGCGGCATCGCGGATGTCGCGGGAAAAGACCCCGATCGTATCGAGCGACGGCGATTGTGTCTGCACACCGCGGCGCGAGATCCGACCGAAGCTAGGCTTGTATCCGATGATCCCGCAATAGCTGGCCGGGCGGATGACCGACCCGCCGGTTTGCGTGCCGACAGCCAGCGGCACCATGCCCGCCGCCACCGCAGCGGCGGACCCCGATGACGACCCGCCCGGTGTGTGGCCCGTGTCAAGCGGGTTGCGGGTCGGGCCGGGATGCATGAAGGCCAGTTCCGTCGTCACGGTCTTGCCCATGATGATCGCGCCTGCAGCGTTCAGTTTCTCCGCTATGGCCGAGGGCACTTGTGGGAGTCTCGCGTTCACGGCGGAGGTTCCGAAGGCTGTCGGCATTCCTGCGACATCAATGATGTCCTTCAACCCGACCGGAACCCCATGCAGAGGTCCGAGCGTGCGGCCCGCGCGCTGCCAAGCGTCCAGCGCGTCGGCCTGCGCCAGCACGCCTGCGGGGTCATGCCATGCGAAGGCGTGGATATGCGGCTCGACCTGCGCGATGCGGTCGAGCAATGCCTCGGCGACCTCTCGGGCCGTCATGCGGCGCGCGGCGATCTGCGCGCGCAACTCTGCCGCGGTCATGGCGGCGGTCGATCCGGGCTCGGGCAGGAACGAGGTGCTCATGTCAGCCCGCCGCTGCTGGGTCGAGAGCCGCGTTGCGCATCATGCAACCCGGTCCGGTGCATCACATCCGGCGAAGACCGCATCGAGATTGTCAAGCGCCCGGAAACCCATGGCGATACGCGTCTCGAAGGTCGCCGAGCCGATATGAGGGAGCACGAACACATTCTCGAGTGCAGAAAGCCTGAGGTTGCCACCTGGTTCGGTTCGGAACACATCAAGACCGGCCGCGAAGAGATGGCCGGATTGCAGCGCATCGCAAAGCGCGTCCTCGTCAACAAGGCTGCCGCGCGCCGTGTTGACCAGAATTGCCCCGCGCGGCATCAGATCCAGCCGCTCCGCATCGATTACCCCGATCGTGTCAGGCGTGGCCGGGCAGTGCAGTGACAGGACATCGCTTGCTGCAACGAGCGATTCGATTGTCTCGTGCCATATGGCCCCTTCTTCCTGGTCTGGCGGCAAGCGTTGTCGGTTGTGGTAATGTATCTCCATGTCGAAGCCCCGGGCACGCGCCGCCGCCACCTGACCCACGCGCCCCATCCCGAGGATGCCGAACCGTTTGCCCGTGACCTGACGCCCGACCATGAACGATGGAGACCATGACGCCCAGCGGTTCTCGCGCAGCAGCCGGTTGCCTTCGGCACCGCGCCGCGCGGCGCCCAACATGCACAGAATGGCGATCTCGGCGGTCGCGTCCGACAGAACATCGGGCGTATTCGTGACAATGATGCCGCGGGCTGCCGCAGCGCTCAGATCGATATGATCGACACCAACCGAATGATTGGCGATCACGCGCAACCGTTCAGGGAGCGCCGCGATGACGTTCGCAGTAAACATCTCGGAATGACAGGGCAGCACCGCGTCGACCTGCTGACAGGCTGCGACCAGTTCGGACGAAGTGAAGACCTGATCGTCCGGGTTGAATATCGCGTCATAATCGTGCGCCGCGCGCTCTTCGACCTCCGGAGAGAGCTTCCGGGTCACCAGCAATCTGGGCTTGCTGACCATCGCGGATTCTCAGCGGCTCAGGGCGCGGACGCGCTCGATCAATTCGCGGTCGAATGTGTGCCCATCAATCGCCCGGATGGCTGATTGCACCTGCTCGGGGTTGTTAAGCGACACCACCACAGATGTGATCGCCGGGTGAGACAGGGCGAAGCGGATGGCTGCATCGCTCCACGAAGAAATCTCGGTCCCCAATTCGGCCTGGATCTTGTCGAACAGCTTATACTGACTGTCCCAGGCTGCACCGCGTTTTGGGTCATCACCTGCAAGCGCATCGCGGCGCGCCCGCTTATCAGTAATGATCCCTTGCAGATAGGGGCGCATCGAGAATACCCCCATTCCCCGCGCTTCGCAGTCGTCGAACACGTCGAGCATTTCTGTCTCGAGGAAGTTCCAGAAAGCGATCAACCCATCGAAGGCGCCTGAGGCGACCGCGTGCCTCGCGTATCCATGCGTATGCGGGAACGTGATGACGTAGCCGATCTTGCCCTCCTGTCGCATGGCTAGCGCGGTTTCAAGCAGGGCGGCATTGGTTTGCTGCAACGCCCCGATCCGCACCGGATCGCCGCGTTCGTCATAGATGATATCCTTGGGAACACCGCGTTGCAGATGCTGGACGATGGCGATGCGCTCGGTCTTCAACTCGCGTAGCGCTGTCTCAACATGGTCGCGGAACTGGGCCTCACTGAAGGCGGGGTCGGCATAGTCGGGGGATGGCACCTTGATAATGTGGTGCAGATCGGCCCGACGCGGATGCTGCGCGAGAATTTTCTCCAATGCCCAGCGGGTGCCATACTCATAGCTGGAATGGATCGTGTTGACCCCAGCATCCAGCGCTTCGAGAATCGCGCGCCGACCAAGCTCCTCATCATTCGTGGCTTGTGCCCCGTCGACAAATCGCAGGGCCCCGAAGGTGATTTCCGAAATCTCGAGATCTGTGGTGCCAAAACGACGATAGCGCATGCTCTTCCTCCCCCCGTGTCTTCCGTGTTCAGGGGCGGGCATTTTCACCCGCTCCCTGAGCGTTATACGGTTACGTAATGTTCTCTTTCGCCCATTGCTTATGCACGGCGAGCGCCATGAGCCGGCGGTCACGCCAGCGCTGGCGATCCTTCAGCTTGTCGATTGGCAGGCGCGCGCGAAAGCGCTCTTCGATGTAATCGATCAGTGGGCCGGCCCATGGCACAAGGTCGCGCTGTTCGGCGGCGATGTTGCGGTTCATCGGCTCGTAGCGCTCTGCATATTCACGGATACCATTCGGCGCGTTGAGATCGCCCACCTCCAGCGGCCCGATGAAGGACCAGCGCTGGCTGATCCCTTCGGACATGGCGCGGTCCACGTCTTCGGGCGTGGCGACACCCATCGCAACCAGACGAAACGCTTCATGCAGGATCGGCGATTGCAGGCGATTCATGATGAAGCCGGTCACTTCCTTGTTCAGCGTGATCGGGGCCTGGCCCATTTCCTCCAGCCGTGCGCGGGTCTTTTTGACAATCGCCGCGTCGGTCCAAGGCGCGGGCACGAGTTCAAGAATAGGCACGACATAGGGGGGGTTGGTCGGGTGCACGATCATGCAACGATGCCGACCGTCAAGGTGTTCGGTGAACTTGGAAGCGACAATCGAGGATGAGGACGACGCCAGCACCACGTCATCGCCACAAAGCTTGTCCAGCTTGCCGAAGAGGTCCAGCTTGACCTCCAGCGTTTCGGGGGCGTTTTCCTGAACATGGATCGCAGCCTCGACCGCCTCTTCCATCGTCTTGACCGCAGAGATGCGGCTGACGACATCATCGGCGGTGCGGCCATTCAACAGGCCCACATCTTCCAGATCCTCGCAGGTCTCACGAATGCGTGGCAACGCAGCCTCGGCCACCCCGTCAATCGGATCATAGAGCGTAACCTCGTAGCCGCCGCGCGAAAAACAAACTGCGAAGGCCCGCCCAATGATTCCAGATCCTATCATTGCTATGCGTTCTGCCATCTGCCTTTTCCTCCTATGTGTCTCGCTTCTTGCGATCACGCAGCGCGCGTCGCATTTTCAATGAATTCAATCTTGTAGCCGGTCGGATCGTCCGCAAAGGCGATCCGGGTTCCGTTTTTCATGGTCTTGGGCTTCAACGAGAAAGGCACACCCTTTGCGGACAGCTCATCATGCTTGGCATCCACGCTGTCGACGAAAAAGGCCAGATGGCCAAAGGCATCGCCCAACTCGTAGGCGCGGCCGTCATGGTTGTAGGTCAGCTCGATTTCCATGCCCGATTTGGGGTCTTTCAGAAAGGCCAGCGTGGCATCAGCACCGGGGAGTTCGAAATGCTCGATCAGATCCAGCCCCAGCGTGTCGCGATAGAACGCGATCGAGGCGTCCATATCGGCGACGCGGATCATGGTATGGGCAAAGCGCATGTGTTGAGTCTCCAGTTTTCTGCAAGGTTCAGGATTTGCCGACCCGCGGGTCCAGCAAGACGTAGCAAATGTCGGCGATGAGGTTGAGCACCACAAAAAGCGCGGCGACAAAACTCAGGCCCGCGGCCACGACGGGTATGTCGAGAGTGCGGATTGAGTCCATCAAAAGCCGCCCCATGCCCGGCCATGCGAAAACACTCTCCACCACCATAGACCCGGCGATCAGGTTGCCGATCTGCAAGGCCGTGATCGTGACATAGGGGATCATGGCGTTGCGAAGCGCATGGATATAAACCACGCGCGGGACCGGGGCGCCCTTGGCGCGGGCGGTTCGTATATAGTCTTCGTTGATGACCTCGAGCATCGTCGAGCGCATCATGCGCGTGAGATAGGCCATGGGCAGAAGGGCCAGCGCGATGATCGGCAGGATCATGTGGCTGATCTGCTTCCACAGCCCGCCATCGGTCTCGCGGCCAGAAGATGGCAGCCAGCCAAGGATATTCGCAAACAGCACGATCATCATGATCGCGACCCAGAAGTTCGGAGCCGCCTGTCCGACAAGCGCAGTGACACGCGCCGTGTAGTCGATTGCGGAATTGCGGCGCAGCGCGCTGACGATGCCTGCCGGGATCGACACCAGCAACGCCAGCAGCAGGGCCGGCACGGCAATCTCGGCAGAGCGGCTCAACCGTTCCCACAGCAAGGGCAGCACCGGCTGCTGATGGCGATAGGAGACGCCGAAGTCGCCCTGCACGGCACCGAGCATGAATTCGAAATATTGCACGACCAGCGGGCGATTGAAGCCCAGCTGTTCACGCAAGCGTTCGGCTTGGTCGCGTGACGCTTCTGCCCCGGTGATCATTGTGACCGGATCGCCGATCACGAACATCAGGATGAAGGCGAGGGTCAAAGCCGCCAATATGACGATCAGGCCCTGTCCCATGCGTTGCAGGATGAATCTCATCTCAACAAGCCTCCCGTAAGGTGATGAAAGTCCCGGCGTCAGGCGGACGAACTGCACGTCCGCCTGAAATCTGTGTTCGCGTGATCAGATCATTCGCTGACGTAGAGCGATCCCCAATCCTCTACCAGCAGCGAAGGGTGCGGATTGTAACCCTCGATGCGGTTGCTCACCGCATAGGCCGCGGGCACCAGATACAGATAAACCCAGGGCGGGTCCTCATAGAGGATTTCCTGCATCTTGCGATTCAGCTCTTCGCGCCGTTCCGGATCGACCGTCTGGGTGATCTCGCGATAGGCGTCGAGGAAATCCTCGCGCACCCAATGAGTCGAGTTTGTCTGCCGATCGTCATGTACTGCCCAGGCATCGGTTTCGGGCGTATTTTCCGCAGCCGACCAGGCAAAGGAAGCAACCGACAACGTGCGGGCTGCCCAGCGTTCGCGCATCACCGACGATTCAAGCCGGCGCACCTCGCCAACCTCGACGCCAATCTGGCCCCAGAACTGGGCGACGGCTTCGGAATATTCGAAGCTATCGGGGATCATCACATCAATCGTGTCGATCCGGAACCCGTCAGGATAGCCAGCCTCGGCAAGAAGTTCGCGCGCGCGATCCGGGTCATAGGGGTAGGGTTCAAGGTCAGGATGCTCATGTGGCGGGTTGATCAGCGTGGTGCTGATCAGTTCATGCTGCCCGAACGCGAAGGCATCAACCATCGCCTCGCGGTCGATGGCGAGGTTGAGCGCCACACGAACGCGCGGATCCTGAAGTTCCGGATACATGTCGAGGTTGAAGATTGTCACGGCCCGCACCAAGGTCGGCGCGACAACCAGATCAACGTTCGGATCGGCCTCCACGACATCGGCCAGATCAGGGGTGATGCGCACGATGTCGGCATTGCCGGCCATGACCTCGGAGAACGCGGTCGAAAGTTCGGGGATCATGCGGATCACGAGACGGTCGATATTGCTGTTCTCGTCCCAGCCCCACCAGTCTTCGTTTTTCGTCATGATCACGCGGTCATCGCGGCGAAACTCCTCAAGTTTGTAGGGCCCGGTCCCGACAGGGCTGACCGCCGCTTCATCCAGTGGCAGGTCAGCATAATGGCCCGGCGCCATGATGAAGGCACCGTTGCGCGACAGGCGCTGTGGCAGGATCGGAACCGGCGTGTCAGTCACGAACTCTACCGTGTAGTCATCGATGACGTTGACTTCCGTGATCGGGACATCGCGAAACTTGTCGGTACTGGGGAAGTCCGGGTCGAGATGGCGTTCAATCGAGAATTTCACCGCCTCGGCATTGAATGGCTCGCCATTATGGAAGGTCACGCCTTCGCGCAGGAAGAAATGCCAGGTGTTGTCGTCGATGATCTCCCAATGCGTGGCAAGTGCAGGGCGGATACCGCTTTCGCCGGTGCGCCCGTCAAAGTCGAATACGAGCGGCTCGAACATCGCCTTGCTGATATACTGTTCGGCAAAGACGACATTGCGCGGCGGATCGCCCAGAATGTCAGCCCTTTCATTCACGATATAGGTGACTGTCGTCTGCGCATAGGCGGCAGAAAGCCCCCCGAGCGCCAGACCCGCAGCCAATGTTGCGGTCAAGGTCACATGTTTCACTTTTTTCCTCCTCCAAGGTTTAGTGGTGTCAGGTCCCGTCTTGACGCGGGATTGTCAGCGGCGGCACAGGGGCGCCGCGCCGAGGGATGGGTTCAGATGCGCACATCAAAGAAGTCGCGGATCCAGTCTCCGATCAGGTTGAAGGCAAGCACCGTGATGGTGATCGCGACACCCGGCCAGAGCGGTGCATAGAAATCGCGGAAGATGATGTCGCGCGCATCGGCCAGCATGTTGCCCCATGTCGGGATCGCGGGTGGCACGCCCAGCCCGAAGAAGCTGAGCGCGGCCTCGTAATAAATGGCCATGGCGAGCGAGAAGCTTGCGACCACCAGCATCGAAGCGACCGTGTTGGGAAAGACGTGGCGGAAGATGATCCGCCATTTCCCGGCGCCGAGCGCGCGCGCGCCCTGAACGAATTCAAGCTCCTTGACCTTGAGGACTTCAGAGCGGACGACACGCGCGTAGATCGCCCATTGCGTGAGCGCGATCACGATGACCAGTTCGACGACCCCCGACCCGAGCAGCGCCATGGCAACCAGTCCCAGCAACAGGCTGGGGAAGGCCAGTTGCAGATCGGCCAGCCGCATGATGACAGCATCGATCCATTTGCCGAAATATCCGGCCAGAAGCCCTGCCATGACGCCGATGAACCCACCCAGAATCACGGACGAGAACGCGACCACAAGCGTCATGCGCGCGCCATAGATCATGCGGCTGACAATGTCGCGGCCCAGACCGTCCGTGCCAAGAAGATAGGCCGGATTGGTGCGCCCGGTTTCTGAAAAGATCGGAAACAGCCGCCGGTTCGTCAGGCTCATCTCGCCTGGCGGGTGTGGCGCAATCCAGGGCGCGAAGACTGCGAGGATAATCAGCACGAAAAGCACGAAGAACGAGAACATCGCCACTTTCGACGCAAGCAGGCTCCGCAGTGCGCGCTGGGTCAGCGTCTCGCGGGAATGTGCAAGGGTCTGATCAGCGGATCCGGCCAGTGGCGGGACCGGGTCACGGAGTGTCGTGGTTTCTTGCGCCATGTCTGTCCTCATTGCTTGATGCATGCTTTCGCATGACCCGGAGAAACCATTTCCATCGGCGGCAATGCCTTCGCACATTCAGGTCCGGCGATCGGACAGCGTGTGCGAAACACGCAGCCCGACGGGGGCGAGATCGGGCTCGGAATATCCCCTTGCAGGATCTGGCGTTCCTTGCGCCGCCCCGGGATCGGCACAGGCACGGCAGAGAGCAGCGCCTGCGTGTAGGGATGCCGCGGGTTGGCATAGACGTCTGCCGCAGGCCCGACCTCGACCAGCCGCCCCAGATACATGACCGCGATCCGGTCGACGAGGTATTCCACCACACCCAGATCGTGGCTGATGAACAGCATGGTCAGCCCGAATTCCGCCTTCAGATCGCTCAGCAGGTTGATCACCTGCGCCTGGATCGACACATCAAGCGCCGAGACCGGCTCATCAGCCACGACGAATTGCGGCTCGACCGCGAGGGCGCGCGCGATCCCGATACGTTGACGCTGCCCGCCCGAAAATTCGTGCGGGAAGCGGTTGGCGTGACTGGGTGTGAGCCCCACCTTCGACAGCAACTCGCCGATGCGCGCGCGGCGCTCCGAGGGCTTGTGCAGCCTGTGAATGACATAGGCCTCGTTGATGGCTTCGCCGACGGTCATCCTCGGGTTCAGGCTGGCATAGGGGTCTTGAAATATGATCTGCATGCGGCGGCGCAGGTCACGCAGTTGATCGTCATTGGCACTCGTTACATCAGTGCCATCGAAGACGATGCGACCATCTGTGGGCTCGACAAGACGCAGCACCGTCCGCCCGAGCGTGGTCTTGCCCGACCCGCTCTCACCTACCAGACCGAGGATTTCCCCACGCTGGATATCGAGGTTGATGTCCTCGACGGCATGGACAATCCGTTCGGCTGTCCAGGGGTATTTGCGCCCGATATTGAACCTCGTCTGCAGCCCGCGCAGCGAAACCAGTGGCGTTGCAGGGTTGTTTGCCTCGCTCATGGTCAGGCTGAGCTCTGGCTGCGATACGACTTTCGGGGCCATCGTCACGCTCATTCATTCCCCTCCATGATGTCGCGATAGCGTGCGCACCGCACCTTGTGGCCTGGCTCGACATCGACGAGGGCAGGGACATCTGTGTTGCAGATCCGGTCGCGCGCGTAGAAACACCGCGGATGAAAGCTGCATCCCGCAGGCAGCGAGACGGGGTTGGGCACATTGCCCGGAATGGTCTGCAACCGGGTGACCTTCCCGGCCTCGGCGGCACGTTTCGGGATCGAATTGATCAGCCCCATGGTGTAGGGCATGCGCGGGCGCAAGAGGATCTCCTCGACGGTCCCCTCTTCGACTGCGCGGCCTGAATACATCACGACGACCCGGTCGGCCACTTCGGCCACCACACCCAGATCATGCGTGATGAACAGCACCGCCATGCCGAGTTCCTTCTGCAGTTTCTTGATCAACTCAAGAATCTGCGCCTGGATCGTTACGTCAAGCGCTGTGGTCGGCTCATCCGCGATCAGCAGTTTCGGATTGCAGGCCAGCGCCATGGCGATCATCGCGCGTTGCCGCATCCCGCCCGACAACTCATGCGGATAGTTGCGCAGCCGGGTCTGCGGCTCAGGAATCCCCACGAGTTCCAGCATCTCGAGGGCACGCGCGCTCGCCTGCCGACGGTTCATATCCATATGCAACCGCGCCGCCTCGGCAATCTGCGCGCCGATCATGTAGACCGGGTTGAGGCTGGTCATCGGCTCCTGAAAGATCATCGAAATCTCGCCGCCCCGCAGGCTGCGCAACTCGCTGTCAGGCATCGCCAGCAGGTCCTTGCCCCTGTAGCGGATGGAGCCGCCCGCGACATTGCGCACACCGCCGGACAGAAGCCCCATGATCGTCAGACTGGTCACCGACTTGCCCGAGCCGCTTTCCCCCACGACCGCCAGCGTCTCGCCTGGTTTGATCGCAAAACTCACACCATCGACAGCCTTGATCGCACCCAGCGGTGTCCTGAAGTGAACCTTCAGGTCCTCGACCTCCAGCAGGTCGGCGCCTGTCGGCAGGTCGTGATCACGTAAAGCCTCGGCGGAACTACTCACGGAACCAGCACCCCGCGGCCCTTGATGCGCCCGTGATGCAGATCGGCAAGCGCGGTGTTTGCATCCGAGAGCGCGTATTCCTTGACCGTCAGATCCACGAGGCCGCGATCTGCCAGTGACATCAATTCAGTCAGTTCGGCCCATGTTCCGACCAGATTACCGATGATGTTGCGTTCGGTGATGATCATGTCGACTGCGGGGATCTGGATATCCTCGCCATAGCCCACGATGTAATAGGACCCCATCGGCCGGGTCATCTCGAGGCCCTTGGCCGTGGTGCCATGCTCGCCGACAAAATCGATGACCGCCTGCGCACCCAGCCCGTCGGTCAGTGCCTTTACAGCCTCGACCTCGGAGCCGTCCGCCTTGATAAGATGATGCGCCCCGACATCGCGTGCCAGCCCGAGCGCCATGTCCGAGGCATCGACCACGATCACCTCGGCCGCGCACATTGCGGTCAGGCACTGGATGCCGATATGTCCTAGCCCGCCCGCGCCGATGACAACGGCAAATTCGCCTGGCAGCAGGTGGCGCGTGGCTTTCTTCGCGGCCCGATAGGCCGTCAAGCCTGCGTCGGAATAGGGGGCGACCTCCTTGGGCAGCAGCGATTGCGGCAGCTTCACGATGTTGCGCACAGATGTGGTGAGCGCCTCGGCATAGCCGCCATCTGAATCGAGCCCGGGAAAATGTCCGTCGCCATGCATGTCGTGCCCCCTCCGACAGGCAAGGCAGGTTCCGCCTGTCACCTTGGGGTGAACGATGACCGGGTCTCCTTTCTTCAATCCCTCAACCTCGCTGCCGACCTCCTCTATCCAGCCGGCATTCTCATGACCCATGATCAGCGGCAGCAGCGCGTCGCCCGTCGGATCCATATGCGGACGCCAGATCCCCTCAATGATGTGCAGGTCGGTCCGGCAGACACCCGCGCCGCCGATGCGTACGATGACATCTGTGGATTTCTCGATGCGCGCATCAGGAACATCATCAAGGCTGACCCAGTTTGGTGCCGACATCTGCTCGTCATAGGTTTTAAGAACCTGCGCTTTCATGCTCGCGACTCCCTTTTCGGCAATTCTCAGCAGGAAGCCTGTCAGGTTTTAGCGATTGATCAATGTCCGGTCTGCCGACATTCCTCAGACAGAACTGTCCGAAAATCAGACAGCTTTGTCCAAACGTGACTTGCCTTGAACGGAGACTTCGGTAACCTGACCAAGGGAGGATATATGATGACAGCTCATACTCGGTCGGTGCAACCGCCGGAGGAGAGGGTATTGCTGCGTGCCCGGAATTATCTGGAGCGCGGCAAAACCGGCGCTGAAACCCACATCTGCAGTCATGTGGTGCGCAGTTGGAAACGCTGCCTTGATGCAGGGCTGAACCCGCTGAGCAAGCCTCGAAACCTGGTGGCCGAGAATGCTGTTTTCGGACAGGTTCTTGCCCGTCACAACATCCTGCGCTCCCTGGCGCGGCCAGAGATGGAGCTTCTGTTCGGTCAGGTCTCGGGGTCGAATTACCTGCTGGCACTGGGCTCTCCCGAAGGTGTCGTCATGGATGTCATGGCCGATACCTCCTTCCAGGACACCGAAGCAGGGCGCACGATCATCAATGGTTCGATCTGGACCGAGACCGTGCGCGGCACCAATGCGATGGGCCTTGTCCTGCACGACGCCGCGCCCCGAAGTGTCTGGCAGGGCGAGCATTTCTTCAGATCGCAGGGACGGGTATCGTGCATCGCAGTTCCGATCTTCGACAGCTATGGCGCGATCTCGGGGGTGCTTGATGCCTCGACGGGCAGCGAGGACTGGCATCCGCATTCGGTGGCGCTGCTCAACATGTCGGCGGCGAATATCGAATCGGGCTTGTTCCATCACCAGCAGCAAAGCCGGACGATCCTGCGTGTACATATGCGCTCGGAGTATCTGGAGACCGTCAGCGCCGGGCTGATAGCGCTCGACGGAAGCGGCACCATCGTGGCGATGAATACGCGCGCGCGCGACATTCTCGGCGTGGAAGCGATGCGCTATCCGGCCTCGCTTGATGACATGTTCTGGCGCGCCGAGCATGATATCCTGAGCAGATTGCCGACACCGGATGTCCTCGGTGTCAAATCGCTTCGGAACGGCACAGTCTTCATGTCATGCAATCAATTCAGGATGCGCCGCGCGCATGCGGTGGCGTCTGGGCTCAACGCGCCTGAGCAGCTTCCACAGCTACCCACGACTGGTTCACATGGGGCGATTTTCGAAGATGCGCGTCTGGCGCGCCAGTTGTCAGCGTTCCAGAAGATCATCGGGGCCAATCTGCCGATCCGCATTTCGGGTGAGAGCGGGTCGGGCAAATCGACCTTGGCAAGACAACTGCACTACGAAATCACCCAAGGTCAAGAGCGCGGTGAGTTCGTGCATGCCAGATGCTCCGGCCTTCACGACGAGGCCAGCCTGAACGACCTTGTGGACCGCGTAAAGGAAGTCTTTGGCACACGGACCGATCGCCGGTCGCACTTGGAAAACCCGCGCACGTTTTTTCTGGAAGCGGTGGACGAATTATCTGAGATCGCGCAATCCGTGCTCCTTCGCATCCTGGACGAGTGGGAAAACTCCGGGTCAGGCAATCAGGGCAAGGTCCAGATTATTTCCTCATGTTCAAGCGCGGGTCAATCCGAAGGGCCCCCTGCCGCAATGCGCCGGGAACTGTTTTTCAGGCTTGGCGCGTTCTGCATTACGATCCCTCCACTTCGGCACCGTAGCGATCTTGACCAGATTGCCGAATTCCTGCTCCAGCGCGAATCGCCCCGGCACTGCTTTGCCGAGGACGCGTTGCAGATGCTGGGCTCGCATTCTTGGCCGGGCAACATCCGGCAACTCAGCACGGCGATCCGGGGGGCCGCGGCGTTATCGGAAACTCAGGTCATCACCAGCCAGGATATTCTGACTGCGCTACACCTCGGCGATGGATCGGATGCAGACGTGATCTGCCTGCAATCGTCAGAAGTCGGTCCCTGTCGTCTCTGCGAAAGCAAACCCCTGCGCCGCGAGCGGTGCATTCTAATTCGTAAGACCTATACCGAGGAAGGAGGGAACGCGAGCAGGACGGCCCGCAAGCTGGGAATAGCCCGCAGCACGGTTTACGAACATATCGGGTAGCCTGACGCATGACCTCAACTGTGAGTTGGTATGCAAAAATGACCCGCTTGGATGGGCTATGATCAACCCAAACCGCCCCTCCTGCCTCTTTCTGGTGTCTTGAAAGGTAGGTGAATATCTCAGGCGCTGGAGGTGGGGTGGATGCCGATTTCCCCGACGGCATCGAGATGGACCACGCTTGCATTGCCAATGCACCAATTGAAGGAGAATGCATCCATGAGACAGGTCGCCATTATTTCCGTCGTTCTCCCAAGCAACATACTCCTGTTTCGTGGCAGCGCGTCGGTGCATGAGCTTGCCACGTGCCGAAGAAGTTAATACTCATTTAGAAACAAAAAAATCAATGACTTGCAGGTGGAGAACGTTCGAAATCAGGCCCACCCCCTCCGCCACTTGCCCCTGCGAAAGCGTTCTCCCGATCCGGCTGCGGCCGGATTTTTCCGTTGTTTTCGTGGGTTATGCGGGGTGGGCTGAACACTGGCTGCGGCACCAGGAGGACCGAAAAGGGTCTCTCAGGGCCGATATTCTCCGGACCTCATGACTGCGTAATTTTGGTGTAAAGCCAATAAGCACATGAATCACAATCGATATTTCGCGGTTGCAGCTCAGCACTTCGACCCCAGGACCTTTCGCAAGAAGGAACAGAAATCGAACTG
>SKSL01000009.1 GCA_007123015.1 Natronohydrobacter sp.
CTTACGCATATGCTGCGCACGGGTGAGTTCGGTCCAGGCCATCGTGATCTCCGTTCAGCTTTGCAACCGAACAGAATCACAACCTGCTGAATTCACTCAACTCATTTTCGATCAGACTCTTAGACCACATGATCGCGTGCTGCAATGTTACTGACCGTCCGCTTAGGAGGTATTGCCTTACAAGACCGTGTGGCAGCAAAGGGCCGTGAGTGCTTGCGGATGTCAACAACAAGACCGCGGCTACATCAAAACACGTCCGCACGTATATCAATTAAAGTGCCGCACGAGCGGGCTGGCGGAGCGGAAGATTTCAATCAAGACATCGATCACGTCGCCGCTCAGCAAAATCGCATCTGGCAGGTCTTTGCGGCACCCCAATCCGACCATTTTCAGATAGGGCGCTGCCGGATCGTGACTGCTGAAACCCTCCGGAACTGCCCCTAACACTTTTCGCGTCACAATTCCGTCTGGGAAAGCCTCTGCGAACTCAGGTTTGCTTACAATATCCCTCAGGCCCTGTGGGTCATCGACCAAACGCGTGCGAAGCCGTGCTAGAGCGGCCTTGGAAGGGTGAAAAAGCCCTGCCCCTGCATGGCAATTCCCAGGTTCGACATGAAGGTAATATCCGACGTCTTCGGCGGGGTGGCCTGGGTTGGCAAACACATCAACATCCGTGCGGTACAGGCTCGGCCCGACGCGATCGCGCGACTCCTGATAGAATTTTGAGAAACTTTGCCTGGGATTGAACTTTGCGTCAGACAAGGAAAAATCAAAGCGATCCGCATAGTCGTGCAAGGTCAAAGCGATACCGGTAAAATTGCGCAGAGCGTCATCGCGTTCCTCGCGGTGCGCATCCATCCAGGCTTTGCGGTTGTTCTTCGCGAGATCTGCAAGAAACATAAAGGTTTCTGGCTCTACCATGGGCGCTGCTCCTGTTTCGCCGCTGCCAGAAGACGTGCCAGCAGTCCGGTTTTAGCCTTGTAGGGTCAATTCAAGAGCACATCCATGCATAAGTCGGTTCACTCCGATGCTCGTGAAGGTCCGCTGCCAAGGCGTTGCAACGCAGCTTGACCGCCATCGCAGGCTGTGCTGTGCCTGAATGGCAGGTTTAGATCAGCCGCCTATCGGGCTGTCGGGCTGTTATGGGCCGGTCAGTTTGCTACAGTTGCCGCGCCCCAATGCCTTGGCATATCAGCGATCCATCCAGAACTCACTCGTCTTCAACCGGAATCGCAAAGCCAGTCTTGACGCGGTCCATCACCGCGCTGGTACGAAAGCGCAGGACATTGTCCTCGGCAAAGAAATTGCGCCGGGTGAAGTCCTCGTAATCGGCCATGTCACGCGCTGACAGGATCAGGATAAAATCTGCATGTCCTGTGACGTAATAGCATTGCATCACTTCCGGTGCAGCCCGCATGGCGGATTTGAAGCGAACAAGGTCAATCTTGCGTTCGTTCTGAAGCGTGACTTCGACAATCAGGATCAGACCACGCCCGACACGCGCCGGATCAAGGACAGCGATCTCGGCTTCGATCAAGCCAGAGGCGCGCAGCCGTGCAAGACGCTTGCGACAGGCATCTGGGGACAGGCCGACTTGAACCGAAAGCGCCTCGGCTGTGACACGGGCGTTCAGTTGCAAGGCATCAAGGATGCGGGCGTCGAATCTGTCCATAACGACAGGCATTGCGCAAAATCGGCCAGAAGCGAAGCCAATTTTGGCGGCTTGTCCGAAAAACGGCCTGAATCGCACCAAGCTGTAGGAAAACAGGAGCAATCCCGCCCTAGATTTCTGCCTGCCCCAGCGCGATCTGCATTAGTCTGGGCGTATGACAAGAGGGGTGCGCATGGGGCAATATGTAAGAAATCCGTGGCGCGGGCGGGGGCTGGAGGAGGTGGAGCTATTCCCGCTGGCAGATGCGCGCGATGTCGCCCGCTTGTTGCAACGCTGTCCGGCCCATGTGCCAACGCCCCTGCGAAACGAGGCGGCGCTGGCCACCCGACTTGGTGTCGGCCAGCTTTGGCTGAAAGATGAGCGCGCGCGCATGGGGCTGGGCAGCTTCAAGGCGCTTGGTGCGGCCTATGCCATTGCGCGCGAAGCTGCAGCGACAAACGCGCCCGACCTGCGCCACGCGCTTCAAGGTCGGGTCAATGTCACAGCCAGCGCTGGCAATCACGGGCTGTCTGTGGCGGCGGGCGCGCAACTCTTCGGGGCGCGCGCGGTGATCTATCTGTCACGGGCCGTGCCAGAGGCCTTTGCCGCGCGCCTGCAGGCCAAGGGGGCCGAGGTGGTGCGTGAAGGCGCAGACTATGAGACCAGCATGCAGGCTGCAGCGATGGCCGCTGGCGCCAATGGCTGGACGCTGCTTTCTGACAGCTCATGGCCCGGCTATACCGAATTGCCGCTGCGTGTGATGGAGGGCTATCTGCAACTCGCCGCCGAGGCGGCAGCGCAGATCGACCAGCCCCCCACCCATATCCTGCTGCAAGCCGGTGTTGGTGGGCTCGCGGCGGCCGTTGCGGCCCATGCCCGCCATATCTGGGGCGATGGCCCGCAGATCATAGCGGTGGAGCCCGAAGCCGCCCCGGCCCTGATCGAGAGCATCCGCGCAGGCAGGCTGGTGGCTACCACTGGCCCTGTGTCCAGCATGGGGCGACTTGATTGCAAGACGGCCTCGATGATTGCGCTGAATGGCTTGGCGCGCGATGCCGATAGCTTCGTGACAATTTCGGAGGATGAGGCGCAGCGCGCGGTCGATCTGCTGGCGGAATACGGGCTGCCCACCACCCCTTCTGGCGCGGCCGGGATTGCGGCCCTGCTGGCGGGGCTAAACGTGCCGCGCGAGGCCCGCGTGATGGCCATTCTTAGCGAAGGACCGGAAAATGGGTGAACGCTCGATAATCTTCCCAGCGCAGGAATACCGCAATCGCGTGGCACGGTTGCAAGCGGGCATGGCCGCTCAGGGGTTGGGGGCGCTATTGCTCACAACGCCTGCCGATATCTTTTATCTAACTGGCTTTCTGACCCGGTTCTGGGAAAGCCCTGCGCGACCGTGGTTCGCGATTGTGCCGCTGATGGATGATCCGGTGGCGGTGATCCCGGCAATCGGGGCGGAACTGATGGGCCGGACATGGCTGCATGACATCCGCACATGGGACGCGCCCAACCCGCACGACGATGGGATCAGCTTGCTGGCGGGTGCCTTGGCCGAACAGGTGCCGTCACAAGGCCAGATCGGCTTGCCCATGGGGCTGGAGACGCATCTGCGCATGCCGCTTGCGGATTACGAGCGGCTGCACGCTCTGCTTGCACCACGTCAACTCGTCGATGCGACTGCTTGCATCCACCGCGTGCGCGAGGTGAAGTCCCAGGCCGAGATCGCCAAGATCCGGGAAAGCTGCGCCATTGCAGGCCGCGCCTTCGACCGCGTGCCGGAATTTGTGGCCGAGGGTCGGCCCCTGTCCGGCATTTTCCGCGACTTCCAGATAGCACTTCTGACCGAGGGGGCGGATTGGGTCAGCTATGTTGCAGGCGGTGCAGGGCCAGATGGCTATGGCGATGTCATCTCACCCGCTGGCCCGCAGCCCTTGCGGCGCGGCGATGTGTTGATGCTGGACACAGGTGCTGTCAAAGACGGCTATTTCTGCGATTTCGACCGCAACTTTTCCATCGGCGCGGCATCGGATATCAGTCGGCGCGCCCATGCAGTCCTCTGGCGCGCGACCGAAGACACGCTTGCCACGCTGCGCCCCGGATTGCGTGCCAGTGATGTGCATGCCTTTCTCTGTGACAGCCTGCAACGGCGCGGCTCAACACCATCCGGCGGCAGACTGGGCCACGGCCTTGGCATCACGCTGACCGAATGGCCGTCCTTCACGCCGATGGATGACACGGTGCTGCGCGAGGGTATGGTCCTGACTCTGGAGCCGGGCTGCTTCACCGGCGACGGGCGGATCATGGTGCATGAGGAAAACATCGTGCTAAACGCGGATGGGGCAGAATTGTTGTCCCCTCGCGCGCCCTCTGAATTGCCGGAGATTACCGCATGAATGCTTTTCCCTACGCCCTTCAAGACGACACGCTGTCACGCCTTGGGTTGATTGTGCTGCAGGTCGATGAAACCATCGAGCAGGATTTCCGCCGCCTGTTCGCACCGGATATCGCCAAGCTGCATATCAGCCGTATTCCCTCGGGTGCAGAGCTGACGCCTGATAGCATCGCCCAAATGGAATCCGCGCTTCCTTCCGCAGCCGGTCTGTTGCCAAGCGGGATGGATGTCGTGGGTTATGCCTGTACCTCTGGCACGACGCTAATCGGTGCCGAGCGGGTGCAGGATTTGGTTATGGGGGCCGCGCAAACCCGCGCCGCTACTGACCCGCTGACGGCGGTACTGGCGCAGTGCAATGCTCTGGGGCTTAGCCGGATCGGTATTGTCTCGCCCTATATCGCATCGGTTGCCAAGCCCATCTGCGCAGCATTCGAGGTGAAGGGCATCGCTGTGCCTGCTACCCTGTCCTTTGGCGAAGAACTCGAGGCCAAGGTCGCCCGCATCGCGCCTACCTCCATCGCCAATGCC
>SKSL01000154.1 GCA_007123015.1 Natronohydrobacter sp.
GCACCAGCACCAGCATCAGGGTCAGAACCTGGGCGTTGCGGATTTTGCCGATATCTGCCCCTCGGCTTCGAAGCCAGCTTGCTGTTTCGGGTGGCGTTTGCAAAAGCAAGGCTTTGCCTTTTGCTTGTCCCCTAGACTATTTGATTATAGACATCAGACAGACGTGTTCTCCAAAAGAAAGACGCCAAATGTCTGTTGTGACCAAAGCTGTTTTCCCTGTTGCCGGATTTGGGACCCGTTTCCTGCCCGCAACCAAGGCGATGCCTAAAGAGCTTTTGCCAATCATCGACAAGCCGATTGTGCAATTTGCTGTGGACGAAGCCATCGCAGCAGGGATCACCGAACTTATCTTTGTCACCGGGCGCAACAAACGCGCTGTTGGCGACCATTTCGATACCAATCTGGAACTGGAAAGCCAGCTTCTGGCCAAAGGCAAGCAGGAGTTGCGTGACCTTGTGCGCAATATCGTCCCGGAGGGGGTGTCTTGCATCTTCGTGCGCCAGCCCGAACCGCTGGGCTTGGGCCATGCGGTGCTGTGCTCGGCCCCTGCCGTCGGGAACAATCCTTTTGCAGTATTGCTCGCTGATGACCTGATGCATGGCGAGAGCCTGCCCACAGCAGCGCTGGTCAAAGCTTTTATGCAGAAACCCGAAGCGATCCTGTCGGTTTCTGAAGTTGCGCCTGAGGAAGTCTCGAAATACGGCATCCTGAAACTGGGGGCGACCAGCAGCGATGGCCGGATCGCGGTCGAGGGCTTGGTGGAAAAACCCGATCCCGCACAGGCTCCATCGCAGATGGCGTCTTTCGGGCGGTATGTCTTTACGCCCGAAATCTTCGGCTTGCTGCGTGCGCTCAAACCCGGAGCAGGTGGCGAAATCCAGCTTGCCGATGCGATTGATCAGCTTGCTGCAGAGGGCAAGGTTTCCGCGATCGTGAATCCGTCGCAGCGTTATGATTGTGGCGATAAGTTCGGCTATCTCACGGCTATTGTTGATCTGGCGTTGGATAATCCCGACTATAAAGAGCGCTTTTCAGCTTTGCTGCGCGACCGGTTGGCGCGGCTGGATAGCGCCGCCTGAAGGGCTCGAACGTGATGACTATTCCGGTATGCGGCGGTGCAAGGGCGACGCTGCGTATATTTCATCTCTGTAAGCGCCGGAGAATGTTGCCCAAAACCGGGACCTGGTTTTGGGCATGAAAACATGTGGAAACAATAAATCAGAGCCTGTTGCGCGAATGAACGCGATACGCTCTGGGCCATCAGATCATGGGCCAACAGCACAAAGGACCACCTGACCCTGCTGCTCAGACGAGCGACAGCAAGGCGTCCCATTCTGCCAGAACATACGCGCGCGAGGAGTGAGCGGCGATGTTTTGCATGATGGCTTGTGCATGCTGCCATTCGGGGCCGCCAAAACCCTCTTCAGCGTGCCTCAGCATGTCGAGGATGTCTTCAGGGCCTGCATCCTCGCTTAGCAGGTAAGGGTAGTCTGTGCCCAGATAGTAAGGCGCGTCGCCAGCATTGCGTTGGACGATGATATTGGCCCCGCAATGCGCGGCGATAAAGCCTTTCAGAAAAGGCTTGAAGCCGTCATGATCCTGCATCTGGCGCGCAGCATAATGCAGATTGTATTCGGAAAGTTTCTTGATCCAGCTGTTGGATTGACGGGCCGTGCTGACCGCGTGAAACGCGATTTTCTCGGCCAGTCTGTCGGTATGGATGGTGTTCGCCAATTCCCCGAAATAGCCCGCGCGCATTGTGTCGTCGGGTGCCTTGATTTGTGTGGGCAACCGAATATCGACATGATGGGTGATGTGACAGCAAGGCAGCTTGGGGGCGGCGCGCATCATGTGCCGCAGTCCACAAAGTGACGACGCGATCAGAATGTCGAGATGGTCCAGAAGATCAGGCCGCAACGGATCATCCACAAAATCACCGATCAGGATATTGTGTCGGCGCAGGTTTTCAAGCTCTTCGGGCGTGGTGACTTTCAGCAGACCTTTGGTCAGGATCACGATGCAGTCGCGGAACGCCCGGTCGCAACGCCATTGCACGTCTCGCGATCCGTCCAGATGCGCACGCAGCAGCGCCGCAGTCTGGCGACCACGCAGGACGGTCGAGCCAGTGTCAAGATGCGGTAGATCATAGAGGATGACAATGGGGCAGTCTTGCTTGCGGGCTGGGCGGGGCACTGGCCTGCGCACACGCTGGCCGCTTGCGGACAAGCGCGCATGAGCAAGGCGCGCTGCAGTCTGCGCCCAGGGCCCAGGCCCGGCAGGGGGCAAGATAGGGTCCGGGGCCGTGCCGAAGCGGGCCGCGATGCCCGCTGCGATATCGCCTGCGCCCTGCAGATCTCCGGCACCGAGCACCCGGTCGAGCAGGGCATGGCTTTGCTGTTCAGACAGGACATATTGCTGCAGCCATGTCGTGACCGCGCGGGCCGGGCCGGGCGGGGTGTCGCGCAGGGCCGGGATGCGGGCCGGATCGAAGACAGCGCTGCAGGCATGGTCCTGAAACTGACCATGGGTCAGATAATGCTGCATGGCAGATATCTCAGCCGACGCGGGGCCCATGTAGCGCTGCGCATACCAGTCCGGATCAAACAGCCCCAGATCCTGCGCCAACGTCAGCCAGTTTGTCGCGGAAGGGCAGGCGATGCTGCCCTGATGCTGGCCCAGATGCAGGTAATGCGCGAGTGAACAGATGCCTTCGCGCTGTACTTCGGGATGGCGCAGCAGGTAATAGGCCGTGCTGAAGGCAGGGCTTGGATCCAGGCCCAGCAGATCCCCGTAATGGATGTAGTGCCATAGCGGCTTCATGCCGGGGACGGCAAATCTCCCCAGTTGTCGCGTGTAGAAATCCGGGTCGAACAGGTCGGAGGCCTGGATCATCTCGGCCCAATGCGCGCCGTCCATATGACGGCGTACCATGTCCAGACTGCCCGCGCCCAGCAGGCGTATATCCTGAGCAGGTCCATGTTCTGCCAGCGGGATCAGCGCAAGCGCTGCGTCGGTGGCCTGCATCGGCTCGCTCAGCCAGATCGCGCGTTGGGCGGCCTGTGGCAGCACGCCGAACACACGCTCCATGGCGTGAACGGGGCTGCCATCCCCGCCGGTCTGACCCTCAGGGGCCATATGGGCTTCGAACCATGGCAGCGCGTCGCGCAAGGGTCGCAGCAAATCCCCGGCGATCCAGAACATGGTGCCCGTGAAGAACCCCCAATCCTGTGCAGGGATTGCCAGTCTGTCGCAAAGCGCCCGGATCTGCGCGCGGTTGCCATAGGCGAGCGCATCGGCCGAGCGCCACTGAAACGCTGTGCCGATCATGCCAGCGGCTGCAGTCTTGTCGGCAAAACGCGCAATGATCTGCGCGACCAGATCCGGACTGCCACATAAGCCGTCCATCATGATCCGGCCCTGTGCCGCGCGCATCTCGGAAATACGATTCTTGCTGTGCAGCTTCAGCACGGCAGTATAGCGGTCGAGTTCCCGCATCGCGCAAAGGCGCAGGAAGGGCAGCACATCCATGCCCTGATCCGGCATCACCAGAGTTTCGGCATTGGGGAAATCCGCAGCCACAGCGGCAGAGAGTGCTGCATGGAGTTCCGCGCGGCAGGTGACGAAAATGGCGCTGCCTGCAGGAAGATGCGCCAGTCGCGCTGCCAGATCGGGCCAGATCTCGGGATAATAGACATGCACACAGGCTGCGATCTTGTCTTTTGCGTGCACCTGCTGCTCCTTCCTGCGATAGCGGATCTGCCGCAGCCATCCTATCTGCGCGTTGCGCGGGTTGCCAGTGCAGGGCGCGGCCTGCGGGAAACTGCGCATGACAGCTTGCGCAGACGCCCCCGCTTGTATCCACTTTCCGGACAGGGCAGACTCGCTGCCATGAGATACAGCATCCACGCCCTCGGATATGAGAGATTGCAGAGATGACCTCGCTCCCCCCGGCATCGCCTTCCATGCCTGCTGCGGAAACTGCGCATCTGACCAAATGTTATCAGGCGGCCTCGGTCATTCTGGAATATGGCTCGGGGGGGTCTACGCAACTGGCCGCGCAGATGTCGGGCAAACTGGTCTTCAGCGTCGAAAGTGACCGCGACTGGGCGCGCAACCTGCGTCAACAGATCGCGCAGGCCATGCCCAGATCGCAAGTCATTGTCTATCATGTCGATATTGGGCCCACCGGGCCTTGGGGGCGCCCGCTTGACAGCAGCCATTGGCAACGCTTCCACCGCTTTCCCAATGCGATCTGGGATGCACCGTTTTTCCGGCATCCCGATCTGGTCCTGATCGACGGGCGTTTCCGGACGGCCTGTCTGATGGCGACCATGCTGCGCATCAAACATCCGGTGACCGTGCTCTTTGATGATTATGCCGACCGGCCCCGATACCATATGGTCGAGCAATTCCTGTACCCGAAGCGCATGATCGGGCGCATGGCGGAATTCGCGCTGGTGCCCGGGATGCTGCGCGATGCTGATATGGGCAAGGTCCTCGCGCAATTTTTCGAGGGCTCGGTTCACGGCAAGGGCAAAACCTCATACGCCTTGACCCCTGAGCAGGAAAACGTCTTAAGGGCAATAAAATGATCTTCGCGAAAGGGGAGCAGTGATGACCAGAACAGGAGGCAGTGACCCGAGAGCGGGCTCACAGACATCCGGTTCGAGGGAAACCGGAGATGCAGCAGACGGCGAGCGGCTGGTCATCCGCGACAGTCGAGACCTGTCGCCGCTGCGCGATATCGCCATCCCGCTGACAAGCCGCGCTGTTTTCTGGCAGCCACGCCATGTCGCGCCATCCCCGCTGCTGGCGCATATCCCGTTTCTGTTCTGGCTGACCGAAACAGCCCGTCCGGCGCGTGTGGTGCAGCTGGGTCTGGGCGATGGGGTTGGCTTCATGGCACTGTGTCAGGCCATCGACAAGCTGGGGCTGGACAGCATGTGCATGGGGTTGGATCTCGACACAGGCGCACGGCCCGGTTTGTCCGACCGCTTTGCAGAAGACCACGCCACGCTTTACAGTGATTTCTCCTTCATTCTTGACGAAGAAATTCCCCGCGCCGCGCGCCATCTGCAAGGCATGTCTGTGGATATGCTGGTGCTGAATGCGCCGCTTGATGCAGACAGGCTGGCCGACATTCAGGCCAGTTGGCAGCCCCTGCTGTCCGATCAGGGGCTTTTGCTGGTCTGTGATCCCCGGACAACACTCGCTGACCCGGCTGCGCAGCATTATCACGACATGCTCTTGCGCGATCATCCGGCGATCACTTTCCCGCGCGCGGCAGCGGGGCTGGATGTGGTGCTTATCGGCGAAAACCAGCCCGACCGGCTGCGCCGCATGGCGCAGTTAGGTCTGGGCATGCCGGGCCATCTGGCGACCCAACAGGTGTTTTCGCGTCTGGGTCTGGGGCTGGAAAAGGATCAGGCCACGCGCAAGATATCGGCAGATCTGGCCAAGGCAAAAGCCGCCTTGAGCAAGGCACAGTCCGAAATAGCAGAATTCGAGGAAGAGCGCGCAAGGCTGCGTGCGGAAGTGACGGCCGCACAAGAGAGTGAGGCGGCCCAGACTGTGCAAATGGCACAAGTGCAGGCGCAGTTGTATGACCTGCAATCAGATCTGTCAGCGCGGGCAGAGGCAGGGCCGGATCCCGAACTTGCGGCTGTGCGAGAAGAGCTTGCGCTCTGTCGTGCCGAACTTGACGCTCGCGACAGCCAGCTTGATACAGAAATGCAAAACAGCACCGAGGCCGCGCGCCAGATCGCGCTGCTTACCGAGCAGAAGACCACGCTCGAAGCCCAGCTTGAAGACCACGCTGCGGCCCGTCTGGCACTGGAAGACGCGCTCAGGAAAGAGGCAGCTGCGCATCAGATTGCGGAAAAAGCGCGCCGTGATCTGGAAGCCGCGCAGCAGATGGCGCAAGGGAAGCTGCAGGAGTCGCTTGATAAACGGCTCGCGCTCTGGGAGGCGCATCAGGCCCTGAAAGCACAATATCAGGACCTGCTGTCGCAAGCGGGGCAGAATGATCACATGCCGACCGATACGGACCGTGGCGCTGATCCTGTCGCCGGGCGCGGATCGTCGTGATGGCAGCTTTTGCCGGGGCGACCCAGCTAGATGGTGACTGCGCAAAGGCCGTCCCAAATGATGTGAAAACGCGATATGCTGATGCAGCGCGGGCATAGATGGAAAGACACTTGCATGACAGAAATTTCACCTCTCACGTCTTTTGCAACGCCAGCGCCCGACCAGACAGCGCAGCACTCCTTGCCGGATATCATGGGTGATGTGATTGACTGGCAGCCGCGTCACCTTGGGCCGTGTGCGTTTGTGGAACATCTTCACCTGCTCTATTGGCTGGTCGGTGAAACGCGGCCCAGGATTGCGATCACCTTGGGTGTGGGTCAGGGCAGTGCCTATGTTGCGCAATGCGACGCGGCCAGCCATTTCGGGTTTCCGACCCAGTTTTACGGTATTGATCCGCAGCTTGACGCGCAGCCGAATGCCAGCGATCTGACCGAAACAGTTGCCGCCCATAATGCGCGCTGTCCTGCGGCCCGCGCGCGCCTGATCAAGGCCGACCCGGCGCAGGCGGCGGACCTTTTCGATATTGGCGGTATTGATCTTCTGGTGGTCGATCTCGATCCGACAGAACCTCTTTTGCACGCGATCACCGAAACCTGGTGCCCGCTCATGTCCCCTCAGGGGGTCATTGTGCTGCGCGGGCTTGATCAGGGTGCGGATGCGCTGCGGGCACAGTGGTCCTGTCTGGACGTGGCTTTTGGCGGTGGCGTCACACTGGTGCTGGCAGGCGACAGGCCGCCCGGCACACTGGCGCGACTTGCCATGACCAAGGGGGATGACAGGCCGCAAAGCCAGATCATGGCAGTGTTGCGCCTGTTGGGGCAGACCACAGCGCAGCAGCTTGAACAACGCGCGCCCGATGGGCAGCTCAAGGCCCTGCAACAAGACCTTGCTGCGACCGAAGAGCGGATGGCGGCGCAGATGGCGGCCCATCAGGCAGCCTTGGCTGATCTGGCATTGCAACAGGATGCGGCGCTTTCGGATATGGCCGCGCAGCGTGATCAGGCGCTGGCGCAGGTCGCGGCGATCGAGGACGCACAAAAGCATTTGCCAGAGAAACTGCGCTTGCTGAAAATCCATGCAGATGCCGAGCGCATCCGCCTGCAGACTGCCCTGCAAGACGCCCGCACAGCACAGGCGCAACAGCGCGCCGAGGCCGAGGCGACGATCAACCAGCTTGCGCGCGAGAAGGCAGAGCTTGAAGCGCAGCTTGGCGGCGGGATGGCCCGCCCCTTGGCGGATGCGCAGGCCACACCTGCGGATATGACTGCGCAGATAGCCGCGCGCGATGCAGCCCTCGCGGACACTGTTGCCCAACGCGATGCCGCCCTGGCACGGGTCGCGACGCTGGAGCAGACTCATCAGCGCTTGCAGGAAGAACTGCGCTTGTTGACGGCCCATGCCGAAGCCGAACGCCAGCGGCTGGAGGCTGCTGTCAACGAAGTAAGTGCTGCAGCCGAGGCCACCAGAGTGCGGCTTGAACAGGAAAAGGCTGCGGCCCATGCACAGGCCGCGCAGGTTTCCGCCAATCTGTATAGCGTCATGGATGAATTGTCGACGCAGCGCGCAGCGCTGGACGCGGCTCGGGCCGAGATTGCGCAGAAAGTCCAGGAAATCGCCGAGTTGCGCAGCAGCACGTCCTGGCGGGTCACCGCGCCGCTGCGCAAAGTGAAAACGATCATGCCCTGACCGAGTGGACGCGTCGATGCAATTTTCTGATCAACTCGCGCTGCTGCGGTCGACCAATCACCTGCAGGATGCCTGGTATGTTGCGAATTATCCCGAAGTTGGCGCGCTGGGTCTGGACCCGGCCTGTCATTACCTGCGCTATGGTGCCGCAATGGGGCGCAATCCGGGGGCCCATTTCGACACGAGGTTTTATCTCGAAACCTATCCGGAGGCCGCGCAAACGGGTTTGAACCCACTGGTGCATTACGCCATTCACGGGCGCGCGGCTGGCTATGCGACTGCCCCCCGGCGCCCCGAGACGCAGCGTCAGATCCATGCGCTCCGCACCAAATTGCTCAGTCTTGGTTTCACGGAACGCCCGCTGGCCGAGTTTGCCGATGTCGTGGCCAATAGCGCGGATCCTGTCGCGCGGGCGACAGCGGCGCGCGAAGTGGCGCTTTGGCATATGCGTGCCAAGACAGAGACAGGGTATCGCACAGCGCTTGACTGGATTGCCCGTGCCCGCTCTGATGCGCCCGATATGGGGTTTCGCGCAAAGCTCTCGACGGTCGAACTGCTCTGTCATTATCATCTGAACGACGCTGCGGCAGGTCTGGCCGCCTATGACCGCGCAGCACTGGCCGGAGAGGTGACGCCGGATCTGTGGCTGGCGCGGGTGAATTTCGAACCCAGTGCCGAAGGGCGTCTGGCCTGGATTAATCAGGTTCTTGGCCATTACAGCATCGCGCCAGTGACCTTGCTGCCAGATACAGGCCGGCCCGCCTATGATCGCCTGACCTGCGCGGTCGATCTGCCCAAGGTCACGGATAGCCCGAAAGTGACCGTGCTGATTGCGGCCTATGACGCGGCCGATATGCTGCCGACGGCGCTGCGATCGCTGCAAGCGCAGACCTGGTGCAATCTTGAGATCATCGTGCTCGATGATTGCTCGCCCGGTCTGGCGACCCAGCAGGTGGCCGAGCGCTTTGCGGCAACCGACCCCCGCATACGCGTGGTGCGCCTGCCCGAAAATGGCGGCGCCTATGTCGCGCGCAATCACGGGCTGGACATGGCCACTGGTGATTTCGTGACGCTGCATGACGCGGATGACTGGTCACATCCCAGCAAGATCGAGACGCAGATGCGTTTCATGCTGCAAAACCCACAGGTGATGGGCTGCACCACGCAGCAGGCGCGTGCCACCAATGATCTGGGATACACCCGCTGGACTGGCAATGGCCAATATCTGATCACCAACACCTCGTCTTTCCTGTTTCGCCGCCAGCCGATGCGCGACAGCCTGGGCTATTGGGATACAGTCAGGTTTTCTGCCGACAATGAATTGGTGCGCCGGTTTCAAGCCATCTGGGGGCCTGAGTCGGTTCACAAGATCCAAGATGGCCCGTTTTCCTTCCAGAGGGATTCTTCGGCCTCGATGGTCGCTGATGAAGCTCTCGGCGCGACCTCTTTCCTGTTCGGGGTCAGGAAGCTTTATCTTGAAACGCAACTGCAATATCACAAGAGCGGCGGCTCTTTGAAATACGCGGGCAATCTGTCGAAACGGCCCTTTGCTGTTTCGAAATTGATGATTGAGCGCAAGAACCCGCAACGCCCCCCGCAACATTTCGACGTCATCATCGGATCGGAATTCAGGATGCTGGGCGGCAGCAGCCATTCCAATGCGCAAGAGCTCTTTTGTCAGGCCTCTGCGGGTCTGCGTTCGGCAATCTTTCAGATGTCGCGATATGATTTTGGCGGTCTTGAGCGGCCGATACTGCCAGAAGTCTGGGATCAGGTGGACGGACAGACGACATCCGTGCTGACATATGGCGATGAAGCGACCTGCGATCTCTTGATCCTGCGCTATCCACCGATGCTTTATCATCACCAGCGCTACCTGCCGAAGATAAACGCCAAACAGATCAAGGTCATTATCAACCAGCCTCCGATGAGTGATTATGGCCCGAATGGCATTATCCGCTATGAATTGCAGAACTGCGCCGAGAATATTCGCCAGTATTTCGGCAAGGATGCCATCTGGTACCCGATTGGCCCTTTGGTGCGCGAAGCGCTGCACAGGCATCACGCGGATCAGCTGCATCACATAACGCTGTCTGATCAGGACTGGCATAATATCATTGATATCAATGGTTGGGATCGCGGGCCGAGGCAGCGGGGGCCCGCTGACAAGCTGCGGATTGGCCGTCATTCCCGCGACCATGTCCATAAATGGCCAGTGAGTGCCGAGGACATTCTGGCAGCCTATCCGGAACGCGATGATGTCGAGGTCCATGTCCTAGGCGGGGGCAAGACGCCGCTTGCGATCCTGGGCCGCCAGCCGAGCAACTGGCTTGTGCACAACTTTGGTGCGCTGCATCCACGGGATTTTCTGCGTGATATTGATGTCTGGGTCTATTTCGCCAATCCCGGTTGGGTCGAAAGCTTCGGGCGCACGATCATCGAAGCGATGGCCGTGGGCGTGCCCGTGATCCTGCCTGAAATCTATCGTCCGCTGTTTC
Source organism: Natronohydrobacter sp. (assembly GCA_007123015.1). GTDB lineage: Bacteria > Pseudomonadota > Alphaproteobacteria > Rhodobacterales > Rhodobacteraceae > Roseinatronobacter. The sequence goes on from SKSL01000154.1 coordinate 10,272, forward strand.
AGGATGCAGCGCTTTATGCGACGCCGCAGACGGCACTCGGGATGGCGCAGCAATTGCATGCTGATCCTGCAGGCTATGATCGTCATGTCGCGAAAGCCAAGGCGTTCGCAAAGGACAATTTCAGTTACCAGATGCATCTGGACCGGCTGAAGCTGTGAGGGTTGAATGACGATCCGCGCGCTCCTCGACAAAGGCCTGCTTCCATTCGAGCCGCGAGCATCGCGATCGCATGAGGTCTCGATCATGTTCGCCTTTGACTGGGCTTACCTGCACCTGTTCAAAACGGCGATTGCGAGCCTCGCATATTCCTCGAATTTTCTGGACTCGCCCCTGGTTGTCTATACCGATGATCGCCGCGTGTTGGAGGATAAGCTCGTTCAACTGTGTGCGGACAAGCTGGTTCTGCTGGAAGGTGCAAAGAAAGCGCTGCTTCACACGCTCGCCGAGAACCATGTCAAGCGACCAGAGCGCGCAGAATGGAACAAGGGCACTTTTCTCAAATGGATGATCTTCGAGCAACAGCCAACGGACATGGCGCTGTTTCTGGATGTCGATATGATTTTTAATGAAAAATTTGATGATATGCTGATGCAGGTCTGTGACCGTCCGTTCAATGCCGTGCCCCAGTTCAAGCCGCATTTGTACAAGCGCAGTGATGATACGCTTCTGGATAAATCCACCTGCTTCAAGAATTTTTCCAAGGCGCTCGATGCGCATTATACGGGAGCGATGCTGACCAATATCAATAGCGGTCTTATCTTCCTGCGAAAGGAAATGCTCTCGGATGATTTTTTCAGGGAAATTACAGATTTCGCTGTCGCACAGGGGAAGAGCGTGAATGAGCAGGTGAAATTCACAGAATATTTCAAGCGCTATCCCCGGAAGCTGCGGCTTTTATCCTGCTCCTATAATTTTCAGGAGCTGTTTTTGCAGCGCGTTTCGAATGATGATGCAAGAGCGCTGCTCAAGCGTATTCATGTGCTGCATTTTGCCGGTGGCGGGAAGCCATGGACCAAACTGCCCGACATCGCGAAGGACTCGACCAGACTGACGCAGGGGCTGTGGCATTGGCACCGAACATTGGCGCAACCGCTGTTTTCCTTCGACTGACCGGAAGGGCGCAGCAGCGCGCAGGATAGGGGCGCAGCTCGCGTGACCTGCGCCGCGCTGCATCCCTGGACTTCCAGCCCTGCTGGAAATGCGCTACTCCGATATCTCGAAGCATTGCGCGGGTCGGCCATCGGCCTGATCTGCCCTTTACGGACCCTGCCACATCATGCCCGATCTGTCTGCATTGCCCCCGATCCGCCTGCTGATGCACGGTGCCGAGCGGCATGCGTTTGGGGGTCCCGGTCTGCGCGTGCCCCGCACAGCGCAGGCATTGCGCGATCTGGGCGTGCAGGCGCAGGCAGCCTGGTTGACCGATGTTCAGGATATTGCCGAGGACATTGTGCATCTCTTCAATGTCTGGTCACCGGACACAGCGCTGAGAGGGCTGCAAGCGCTCAAGCGCGCTGGCAAGCGGGTGGTGTTTTCCCCGATCTATCTGGATCTGAGCGCCAGCGCTTTCTGGAATGACATCCCTGCCGAGGGGGATATCGCCGCGCATGCGAGGCGGGCGCGTGCCGCCCTTGCCGGGCGTGCGCGGGGCCTTGAGATTCTGCCGAGCTATCATGCGCAGGTCCGCGAAATGCTGTCGCTGGCCGATCATGTCATCTTTCTCAGCGCGGTCGAGCGCGCCGCACTCGCCGCCATTGGCGCAGAAGTGCCTGACACGCGCGCCAGCCTGATCCACAACCCGGTCGATGCCGCGCTTTGGCAGGGGGGCGATCCAGACCTGTTTCGCGCGGCCTTTCTGCCGGAGGATCCCCGCGACTATGTGCTTTGCGTGGGGCGGATCGAACCGCGCAAGAACCAGCTGTTGCTGGCGCAAGCGCTGCGAGGGCTGCCCTGGCAGTTGGTGCTGATCGGGCGGGCCGGCGACGCTGAATATGCAGCCCGCATTCAGTCCGAGGCCGGGGCGCAGGTCCGGATGCTGGGACGATTGCCTGCAGGGTCGGATCTGTTGCGCTCAGCGCTTGCCGGTGCGCGGGTCTTCTGCCTGCCCAGTTGGTCCGAAGGGGCATCGCTGGCCGCGTTGGAAGCGGCCGCAGCCGGAGTGCCACTGGCCTTGTCCGACACGTCCTCGGAGCGCGAATACTTCGGGGATCATGCGCAGTATTGCGCGCCATGGGACCCGGACGACATTCGGCGCGCTGTGCTGAAGGCCAGTCAGCGGCCCGCCGAGGACACCAGGGCACTGCAGGATCTGGTGGCGCAGCGCTATAGTTGGGCGCGCTACGCGGAATTGACCGCCAAAGCTTATGACCAGCTGCAAAAGACTGTGCCTGCGCCAGTGCCGCGCGCTGCTGCGCCGCCAGTCTCAGCAGGGCTTTCGGCGCCACCCCCCTTGGCGCTGGACATCACTGGCCTGATTGCCGAGCGGGGTCGCGCGGTCCGCCGCGATGTTCTGGCCGATCTCGCGCAGGCGCTTCATGAATCACATGATGTCCGGTTGGTCTACTGGCACACTGACTTGCAGCGCTATATAGACGCCCCGCGCAATGGCTGGGGGGGCGGGCAGCTTGCGCGGCATGCCGTTCTTGCGCGCCAAGCGCGATCTGATGCGGCCAGTATTGACGGTCACGCGCTGATCGTGCCGGGGCAAAGCTGGGCGCATGACCGCGCACAATTCCACGCCCTGGCGGATTTGCACAGTGCCGCCGATGTGATCATCCTGAGCTATATCGACCAGCCCGGCATCCTGAGCGCGCCGCATTGGTACCCGGCAGAACAGGAAGCCGCGTTGCTGCAGACGCTACCAGAGATGGCGCAACTTGCCAGTGCCCTGATCACAGCGACAGCCACGGGTGCTGAGGACCTGTCGCGCGCCTTGGCGTATATGGCGGGCGATCCGGCACCAGTGCATGTGATCCCTGACAGGCTGCGTGGGGAAGACAAGGCAGGGCCAGACAGGGCCGCGCCCGAGATTCTGCCCAATCTGGGCGCGCGGCCCTATGTCCTGGTCGAGAGTGATCTGAGCGCGCGGGACAATCTTGATCTTGTGGCCCGGGTCTGGGCGCGCCTGCGCCGGGAGTATCCGGAGCACGCGATTGATCTTGTGATCCTGCATCCCGCATTGCTTCAGGATCCGGATGCAGAGCGGCGCCTTGACCGGCTGGCCCGGGATCCTGCCTTGCGCGAATGCTGCTTCCTTCTGGCCAATCCGGCACGCAGCCAGCGAAACAGATTGCTGAAGGACTGTCTGTTTTCGCTGGCTCCGGCGCATCATGCCGATAGCGATATCCGGGTTGCTGACAGCCTTGCCTTGAATGCAGTCTGTCTGTGTTCCGACATTCAGGGCTATCGGCCTTGGCAGGAGAAGGGCGCGATTTGCCTTGACCCCGATGAGGTCTCGGTCTGGCTGGACAAGATCGTCGAACTGGTTGCCGCGCCTGAAATGCTGGCGGCAGCCCGCGCGCGGCTGCAGGCCCCGGACACTTGGCAGCCAAAGGATGCAGCGCAGGCGTTCAGCGATCTTGCTGCGCAGGTCATGCGCCAACGCAGCCCGACACCGTTGCGGGCCGGGGAAATCGTCACGCCGGGGACGATGACCATGGCCTGTGACCCGCGCTGGCATCCGGTCGAGCCCTGGGGCCGTTGGGCGCGCGCTGACAGGGCCGGGTTTCGGGTCAATTTATCAAAGCTGCGCGCTGATCTGCCACCGGGTCAGTCTGTGCTGACCGTCATGCTTCAGCTTGCCGTGCCTGTTATCGGCGATGTGGCGGGTGTGCCGCCGCTCTTGCGGCGGTTATGCATCCGGGTTCAGGGGGAAATCGTCTATGAGGCAAGATTGCGCGGGGCTGCAATGCCGCCCGAGATCTTCCTGTCCCTGCCTGTTGTGCTGATCCCCGAGGATGGGATTGTCACCTTCAATCTGTCCCTGCCCACGCAGATCGACACCAGCGGCAGTGAAGCACAGGCCCGTCAGCTTGGCGTGGGTCTTGTGGCGCTGCGTGCCCTGCATCCGCACCGTGATAATCTTCTGGCCTGCACAGCGCATCCCGATGGCTGGACCACGCTTGACCGGAACCCGGACATGGATTTGTCGCGGCCAGAGCATCGTGAGAGCGTCGCGCGCGGTCTGGTCCATGATCTGGCCTGGGGCTGCGGCTCTCGCTTTGGCCGGGTCGAATTGTGGCTGCCTGTGCTGCCTGACCCAGCGGCGCTGTTCGTACAGATTGCCTGTCGTCCAGTGGCGAAGCCCGATCAGCGTCTGTATGCGCAGGTCTTCTGGAACGGGCAGCCCGTGGGTCAAGGGTATTGGGACAGCGACCAGCCTATCCTGTTGGAGTTCGAGCTGCCTGCCGGGGCCCATGCGCAGTCTGCCCCCGCGTGTCTTGAGATTGTGACGGATTCGCTGGCCACCCCGGCGGATCTGGCACTCGGGCATTGTGACAACATTGCCGGATTGGGGGTTACAGATGTTTTCCTCAGCCGATTGCACGACACGAACTTGTCAGAGGCATGATGCGTATTTCCGCCAAGAGCATATTCGACAGTCCCTTGCCTGCGCCGGAACTGGTTCCCGGCATCGTTCTGGGACGTTTCTGGTCCCTGGGCACGGAACCGGTCTGGTCGCGGCATCGTGCAGCAAGCCTGGTGGTCAGCGCCGACGCGTTTCCGACACCGCATCCGATCTGCCTGCGCGTGCAGCTGCATGCCGCGCGTCCGGATGCGCCATACCAGCTGCGCCTTCACAGTCCGGGCCATCCGGACCAGACCTGCACGATCACGACCAGCGACCCTGTCGAGCTGTTGCTGCGCACGCCGGTCCATGTGGATGGGGCGCGTCACACTCCGATCCAGCTTGAACTGGACCAGCTCGCGCGCCCTGCAACGATGGGCATCGGAGCAGAGCTGCATGATGACAGACAGCTGGGGCTGCGGATTTGCGATCTGACAGTGGATGTCCCGGATCTGCGCTCGCCGATCCTGCCGGGGGATCCGGGCGTAGCAGGGGCAATCCTTGAAACTGGCTGGGACC
>SKSL01000099.1 GCA_007123015.1 Natronohydrobacter sp.
GACCTATCTGATCGCAGGCGGCCCGCGCGCCTTGAGCGAGGCCGTTGAAGGCGCCGAAGATGATACCGAAGCTGCGAAAGCGCAGGTCATGGCGACCGGGATCACTGCGCAGGATGTGGTGATCGGGCTGGCGGCAAGCGGGCGCACGCCCTTCACGATCGCTGCCATCGAGCGCGCGCGCGCGCAGGGTGCCCTGACTGTCGGCATTTCCTGCAATGCAGGCGCGCGGCTGCTCGATATGGCTGAGCATGCAGTGCTGGTTGAAACTGGTGCAGAGGTCGTCGCCGGATCAACCCGGATGAAGGCGGGAACTGCGCAGAAAGTGGTGTTGAACATGCTCTCGACGCAGATCATGGTGCAGCTGGGGCATGTGCATGACGGACTGATGGTTGATCTGCGCGCGCAGAATGCGAAATTGCGCCAGCGGGCAGAAGCGATGGTCGCCCGGATCGCCGATGTCCCGTCTCAGACTGCGAAAACCGCGCTCGAAACCTGCGACTGGCGCGTAAAACCGGCGGTGCTGGTGGCACAGGGCCGCTCGCGCGCGCAGGCTGAAGCCGCTTTGGACCAATCCGACGGCGTGCTGCGCGCCGCCATGGCGCAGATCGCCAAGGACTGATGTGATCACGATTTCAGCTTGCGCCCAAGCAGTTCCAGCCTGTGCCCTTCCAGCCGGTATCCCAGACGCCGGGCAATCTTTTCCTGCAGAGCCTCGATTTCCGGGTCACAGAATTCGATCACATCACCCGTTTCCAGATCAATCAGATGGTCATGATGGGCACGCTCACTATCTTCAAACCGCGCGCGGCCATCGCCGAATTCCAGCCGTTCCAGAATGCCGCTTTCCTGCAGCAATTTGACCGTGCGATACACTGTCGCCAGGGAAATCCGTGGATCGACCGCACTTGCGCGGGCGTGTAATTCCTCGACATCCGGATGGTCGTCTGACTGCTCGATGACATGCGCGATGATCCGCCGCTGCTCGGTCATGCGCAGGCCCTGCGCTTCCAGACGATCAAGGATAGTTTTGCGCACAGTCATTTCCACTCAGCCCGACCCCCATCATAGGCGTGAAGTCGAGACCGGAAAACCACAAAAGCGCATCGGGCTTTGACACAGTGCCTGGTCTTGCCGGGTGAAGCACAGGGAAATCCGGCTCTTGGCTTGACGCTTGCGCCGAAAAGGCCGACATCGGCACCCAAGAGACCGGGGCGCGCAGAACAGGGGATCGGGCGGCGCCTAGCGAAGATGCAACAAGGATATGGCGCGCTCATGAGCTACAACACATTCGGCCATCTTTTTCGCGTGACCACCTGGGGGGAAAGCCATGGGCCCGCGCTCGGGGCCACGGTCGATGGCTGTCCGCCCGGTGTGCCGCTTGAATCGGCTGACATCCAGCATTGGCTTGACCGCCGCAAGCCGGGCCAGAGCCGCCACACAACGCAACGTCGCGAACCCGACAGCGTCGAGATCCTCTCGGGCGTCTATGAAGGGCGCACCACAGGCACGCCGATCCAGCTGATGATCCGCAATGTCGATCAGCGCTCGAAGGATTACGGCAATATCCTGGATACGTTCCGCCCCGGCCATGCCGATATCACCTATTTCCAGAAATACGGTCTGCGCGACCCGCGCGGGGGCGGGCGGTCTTCGGCACGGGAAACTGCGGCGCGCGTGGCCGCAGGGGGCGTAGCGCGCGAAGTGCTGAAAACGCTTATGCCGGGGCTGGCGATCACAGGCTACATGGTGCAGATGGGTCCGCATCAGATCGACCGCGACCGCTTCGACTGGTCCGAAATCGACCGCAACCCGTTCTGGGTGCCCGATGCGCAGGCGGCGTCTGACTGGGCCACAGCGCTCGACCAGATCCGCAAGGACGGCAATTCCGTGGGCGCGATGATCGAGGTCGTGGCCTCTGGCCTGCCTGCGGGTCTCGGCGCGCCGATCTATGCGAAGCTCGATATGGCGCTGGCGGCCGCGATGATGTCGATCAACGCAGTGAAGGGTGTCGAGATTGGTGCCGGCATGGCGGCTGCGCGCCTGACCGGGATCGAAAACGCCGATGAGATCGAGATGGGCGCCGACGGCCCGCGCTACCGCTCGAATCAGGCCGGCGGCATTCTGGGCGGTATCTCGACCGGGCAGGATGTCGTGGTCCGCTTCGCCATCAAGCCGACCTCCTCGATCCATACGCCCCGCGATTCGATCACTCGGGCGGGCGATCCGACCGAAGTGGTGACCAAGGGTCGCCATGACCCCTGCGTGGGGATCCGCGCCGTGCCAGTGGGCGAAGCGATGATGGCCTGCGTGCTGCTCGATCAGCTGCTGATGCACCGCGCCCAGACCGGGCAAACCGGTCCAGTTGGACAGATCGGCGCATAGCCAAAGGCCCTCTTTTCATCCTTGTCAAAATATCCTCGGGGGGTGAAACCAGCCCCTTGGGGCTGGTGAGGGGGGCAGACAGCCCCCCTCTGCGACGCTCAACTCTCGCGCCGTCCCTCCAGATGTTTGCGCAGCTTCGACGGCGCGGCCTTCTTGCGCCCCTTATAGGGATTCTTCTCCGCCTGAGAGCGCAGGAACACCCTGATCGGCGTGCCCGGCATGTCGAAACTCTCGCGCAGCCCGTTGACCAGATAGCGTGTGTAGCTTGCAGGCAGGTCTTCGGGGTTTGAGCACATGATCACGAAACCCGGCGGCCGCGTCTTGGCCTGGGTCATGTAGCGCAGCTTGATGCGCTTGCCGCCTGGCGCGGGGGGCGGATGCGCTTCGACCATCGCGCCCAGCCACTGGTTCAGTCGCGCCGTCGGGACGCGTCGGTTCCAGACCTCATGCGCGCGCAGCACAGCCGCATGCAGCCGGTCCAGCCCTTTGCCAGTCTTGGCCGAGACTGTGACCAACGGTGCCCCGCGCAATTGCGGCAAAAGCCGCTCGAAACTCTCGCGCAGTGTGCGCAGCTTCTCCTGCTTTTCGTCTTCCAGATCCCATTTGTTCACGGCCACCACCACTGCGCGGCCTTCGGTTTCGGCGAAATCCGCGATGCGCAGATCCTGCTGCTCGAAGGGGATCGCCGCATCCAGCAGCACCACCACCACTTCCGCAAAGCGCACAGCGCGCAGCCCATCCGCGACCGAGAGCTTTTCGACCTTGTCCACCACGCGGGCTTTCTTGCGCATGCCTGCCGTGTCGAAAACCCGCGTGGGCGTGCCCTGCCAGTCCAGCCGGACCGAAATCGAATCGCGCGTGATCCCCGCCTCTGGCCCTGTCAGCAGGCGGTCTTCGCCGAGGATCTTGTTGATCAGCGTTGATTTGCCCGCATTGGGCCGCCCGATCACGGCCAGTTGCAGCGGGCGTTTGGCGCTGGGGGCATGATAGCTTTCATCCGCCTCTTCGCTGACATCGAGATCCGTCTCTGGCGCGTCAGCAGCGGCGCGTTCGGCGTAAGCCTCGGCCAGCGGGCGCAGCATGTGGTAAAGTTCGTCCATCCCCTCGCCATGCTCGGCCGATAGCCGCACAGGCTCGCCCAGACCCAGGCTATAGGCATCGAGCACCCCCGCATCGCCCGCGCGCCCTTCGGCCTTGTTGGCCGCCAAGATCACATGATCCGCGCGCTTGCGCAGGATATCAGCGAAGATTTCATCCGTGGGCGTGATCCCGGCTCTGGCATCGACCAGAAACAGGCAGATATCGGCCATGTCGACAGCGCGTTCGGTCAGACGGCGCATGCGGCCCTGCAGGCTGTCATCGGTGACTTCCTCCAGCCCGGCGGTGTCGATCACAGTGAAGCGCAGATCGCCCAGCCGTGCATCGCCTTCGCGCAGATCGCGCGTGACACCGGGCTGGTCATCGACCAGCGCCAGGCGTTTGCCCACCAGCCGGTTGAACAGGGTCGATTTGCCGACATTGGGGCGGCCTACAATGGCCAGAGTGAAGCTCATGTCTTGCCCATGCTGTTTAACGCAAACATGGCCCCGGAACCGGGACCATGTGCCTGATACGCGATTCGGCGCAGTTTAGCGATAGGCCGTCAAGTGACCGTCGCGCGAGATGACGTAAAGCGTGCTGCCGACCACAATCGGCGTGCTGGCTGCCCCGGAGCGCAATTCGGTTTCAGCTGTCAATGTGCCCGAAACCGGGTCGAAGCTGCGCAGCACCCCGTCGCCTGACCCGACAATCAGCTGACCGCCCGCCAGAACCGGGCCGTAATGCGGATAGATCCCGGCGCGGCGACGCTCGCGGGTTTCAGTGAACAGCGGCAGGGATTCGGCCCAGATGAACGCGCCGCTTGCCGCATCGAGCCGGACAATGCGGTTGCGGTCCGACATCAGGAAGACCGATCCGCCCACAGGCCAGACTGGCCCATAGGCGGCTTCATCAGCGGTCCAGACCGGTCGGCCATCGCTGCGGTTCAGCGCCATCACGCGCCCCGACTGGTTGCCGACATAAATCCTGTCGCCCTGCACCACAGGATCGCCCGTGACATCCGTGACAGACGCATAGGCCATCCCGACGCGCGTGCCCGCGACAGCGCGGCGCCACATGACTTGACCCGTATCGCGCCGCGCTGCGATCAATTCACCTGCCGGGGTGGGGAACAGCACCAGAGCGCCTGCAATGGCAGGCGCGGCCCCCCCCACCATTGACGAGGGCGAGGGCGCACCGCTGACCTGCCAGTCTGTCAGGCCGGTCGCGGCATCTACCGCCCAGGCTGTGCTGTCCGACGCCACGACATAGACATGGGCCCCTGATACTGTCGGCGCGGCCGAGAGTGGTGCGTCAAACCGCTTGGACCAGATCTCGGTGCCGGTGGCCAGATCCAGCGCCCAGAGCATGCCAAAGGCCGAGGTGACATACAGGCGGCCATTCGCTATCGCCAGCCCCCCACCAGAGGCCGCATCCGGGCTGCGCGCGAAAGCCGGGGTCAGGTCGCGGGTCCAGGCCGTGTCGCCCGCAGTCGTCACGGCACTGACACGCGCGCGACTGTCCAGCGTGTAGATCAGCCCCCCTGCCGCGACGGGTTCGGCTGTGATCCGGTGCCGCCGCCCGTCGCCTTGGCCGATCGGAACAGACCAAAGCTGTTGCAGCGTGCCACTGAGCGCCGGATGGCTGATCCGCGTCGAAGGCGCGCCCAGGCGATGCGTCCATTCCGAATTGACGCTGATCGCGGGCAGGGCAATGGGCGCAGCGCGATTGACCGGCGCTTCGCCTGCATCTTCCGAAAAGGGCGCGCGCAAGGGGAAGCGCTCGCCCTCGAGTATGAAATCGCGGCTACAGGCTGACAGAGCCGTGACGACAGCAAGCAGGCCTGCGCAGGTCCAGAATTTCACCATATGCTCCTGTTTGCTCCGCTCTGCTCTGGTCCGGGTCCAGCCCCACGCCCCAGCCGCCATGTATCGCGGTGATAGGGCTCAGCCAGGTGCCTCGCCGCCCAGTGCCGTGATCACCTGCACTGCCCGGCGTTGCAAACTGTCGGACACATCTGACTGTGACAACAAGTCAGACAGAATTTCAATGGCTGTTTCAGCGTTGCCCTGCTCGATCTGCAACAGCGCAGATTGTTCCAGAGCCAGCGGGCGCAGCGGTTGACCTGGTTGCGACAAGCCCGCCAGAAGTTGCTGGCGTTCGCCGAGCGGGATATCGCGACCCCCGGCGATCACACGCTTCAGCGCGGCAAGCTGGCGATAGGCTTCGGGCAAGGCGCTATCTGATGCCGCTGCGTCAAGTGCGGCCAGTGCTGCGGGGCGGTCCTCGGACATCATCTCGCCTGCGATCATCAACTGGGTCAGACCAGTCTGTGGCCCGGCCGCCGGAACTGCGGCCAGCGCGGTCACACGATCTGTCGTCGAATCATGTTCCAGCGCTGCCAACACAGCATCCCCGAAGGCTTGCGCATTGGCACGGTCAGAGGCCTTGCGCCACTCGTTCCACGCAGTGCCCCCTACAACAAGCACCACGGCCAGAATCGCGATCCAGCCATAGCGGCGCAGATAGGCCATCGCCTTGTCGCGGCGCAGCTCTTCGGTCACTTCGTCAATAAAACTGTCAGTGTTGCTCACGCGGCCCCCAAACCCAACTCCGTGACTAATAGCGCGAAGCCCCGGTAAATGCCAAGCCCGCCTTGCCGGCGTCTTGGCCACATTGTCGGAATTGCGCACAGATATATGTTAATCAGATAAACATTCCTTGATTTTCTGCACATGCAAAACTAATCTGAACTGGTCAGTTCAGCGTAGACTTTCGGTGTGACACAATTTCTGGCATTCGGAGCCCCGTCAGATGAGACTCTTTCCCGTGATAACCGCCTTGTGCGTGTCAGTGACGTTTTATCTGCTGGTGATGGAGCGTGAGCAGCTTTTCAGCTTCGCGGGTGTCATCGAAGAGGAACTTGTTGTCGCGGAAGACGAAGCGCCTGCGCCGCTGGTGCGGGTGGTCGCGAAACAGTCGGAAGAGCGCCCCATCGCCAATGTCGTGATTCTGCGCGGGCGCAGCGAGGCGCTGCGACAGGTCGAGATCAGATCTGAGACATCGGGGTTGGTGGTGTCTGATCCGATCCGGCGCGGTGCCGATGTCAAGGCCGGGGACCCGCTTTGTGAACTGTCGCCGGGTGTCCGCAAGGCCGCGCTGGATGAAGCGCGGGCCCGGCTGACCGAGGCGGAAATCAATTTCCGCGCGGCCTCTGGCCTGTCTGAGAGCGGCTTTGGCAGCGAAACCCGGCTTGCCAATGCGCAGGCCGCGCTGCAATCGGCGCAGGCCGGGGTGGACCGTGCGGTCGAGGAAATGGCGCGACTGGTCATGCATGCGCCTTTTGACGGGATCCTTGAGACCGACACAGCGGAATTGGGCAGTCTGCTGCAACCCGGCGCGCTTTGCGCGACCCTGATCCAGATGGATCCGATCAAGCTTGTCGGTTTTGCGACAGAGGCGCAGATTGACGATATCGAACTGGGCGCGGCTGCCGGGGCGCGGCTGGCCTCGGGGCGCGAGGTCATGGGCACAGTCAGCTTCATCGCCCGTTCCGCAGATCCGCAGACCCGGACATTCCGCGTGGATGTCAGCCTGCCAAACCCCGATGGCCGGATCCGCGATGGCCAGAGCGCGGATATCCTGATTCAGGGGCAAGAGCAGATGGGCCATCTGCTGCCCGGCTCTGCGCTGACCCTGAATGACCGGGGCGAATTGGGGCTGCGCGTGGTCGATGACGCGGGGCTTGTCGATTTCAAGCCCGCCCGCATCCTGCGCGACACCTCTGAGGGCATCTGGCTGGGCGGGCTGCCTGCGCAGATCAATGCGATCACAGTCGGGCAGGAATTCACCCGCGAAGGGGCGCATGTTGCCGTCACCTGGGCGGATCGTGGCGAGGATGAGCAATGATCGGCATCGTTTCCTGGGCTGCGACCCGCGCGCGGATGATCCTTGCGCTGGTGGTCATGGTCATGGTCGCAGGCACTGCCGCTTATATTGGCCTGCCGAAAGAGGGCGAGCCGGATATCGAAGTCCCGGCGGTGATCATCACAGTGCCATTCCCCGGCATTTCGGCTGCGGATGGCGAGACCATGTTGGTCAAGCCGATGGAAAACGAGCTGAAGGATCTGGACGGTCTGGAAACGATCAGCGCGTTCTCGGCTGAAGGCTTCGCGGCGGCTGTGCTGGAATTCGAATTTGGCTGGGACAAGACTGCGACCATGGCGGATATCCGCGATGCCATGGGGCGGGCCGAAGGGAAATTCCCGTCAGGGGCCGAGAATTATTCGATTGCTGAAATCAACTTTTCGCAATTCCCGATCATCATTGTCGCGGTCTCGGGGGATGTGTCCGAGCGCACGCTGCTGCGTGTGACCCGCGATCTGCAAACGCGCATCGAAGGTCTTGAATCGGTGCTTGAAGCTGAAATCGCCGGGTCGCGTGATGAAATGGTCGAGGTGCTGATCGACCCGCTTCGGCTGGAAGCCTATAATGTCACGGCAGGCGAATTGATCCGGGTGGTGAGCAATAACAACCAGCTGGTCGCAGCAGGCGAGGTGGAAAGTCGCACTGGCAGTTTCGCAGTGACAGTCCCATCAAGCTTTTCCAGCCCCGAAGATATTTACCGCCTTCCAGTCAAGGTGAATGGGGATTCTGTGGTCACGCTGGGGGATCTGGCGGAAATCCGGCTGACTTTTGCAGATCGGACCGGGACTGCGCGCTTCAATGGCGAAACCAATCTGGCAATTCAGGTGGTCAAGGCGGCTGGGTTCAACGCCATTGATTCCACAGCACAGGTCCGCGCTGCGATCGACGCCGAGATGGCAAGCTGGCCGGAGGAATTGCAATCCGCCATCCGCGTCACTCCGGCGCTGGATACCTCGATCCAGACAGGGGAAATGGTCACGCAGCTTGAAGGTTCCGTGCTGACAGCGATTGCGCTGGTGATGATCGTGGTTCTGGCCGCCCTGGGCGCGCGTTCGGCGTTGCTGGTGGGCTTCGCAATCCCGGCCTCGTTCCTTTTGTGCTTCATCCTGTTGGGCGTGATGGGCGTCGCTGTGTCCAATATCGTGATGTTCGGCCTGATCCTGGCTGTGGGCATTCTGGTCGATGGCGCCGTTGTCGTGGTGGAATATGCGGACAAGCGCCTCAAGGCCGGGGACGGCCCGATGGAGGCCTATGTCAAAGCCGCACAGCGCATGTTCTGGCCGATCATCGCGTCGACCGGGACCACGCTCTGCGCCTTCCTGCCAATGTTGTTCTGGCCCGGTGTAGCGGGCGAATTCATGGGCATGCTGCCCGTCACGCTGATTTTCGTGCTGACAGCGTCGCTGGTGGTGGCGCTGATCTTCCTGCCTGTGGTGGGGGGGATCTCGGGGCGGTTCGCGCGCAAGCTGGGCCATGTCACCGAAGCCCTGCGCCGCTTGCCATGGGTATTGCGCCTGCCTTTTGCCGCGCTCAGTGTTGCCGGACTGTTTCTGGGGGCGATGATGATGCTCAATCCCGGCTATCTGACCGGGGGCACGCAGGCCGCGCAATCACTGGCCCAGATCCTGCCCGGCCTGTTCCTGATGGGGCTGTCGGCAACTGGGGTTTCCACCACATTCGCGGCCCTTGCGCCGAGCCGCAAACCGAAGCGCATCCGCGCCGAGCGGCAATATTCGCCCGCAGGCCATGTTGCACGGCTGTTTGTCGGCAATCCGGTCATGCCTGTTGTGCTGGTTGTCGCCGTCGTGGCCTTTGTGATGGGCGTGTTTCAGTTTTACGGCGAGAACAATCGCGGGGTCGAGTTTTTCGTCGAAACAGAGCCCGAACAGGGCATCATCTATGTTCGCGCGCGCGGGAATATGTCGCTGGATGAAAAGGACGCACTGGTGCGCCAGGTCGAACAGATCGCACTGGCGGAACCGGGGATCGCATCTGTTTTCGCTTTTGCCGGGGATGGTGGATTGGATACAAACACCGCCGGGCAGGGGCCGCCCCGCGATGCCATTGGTCAAATTCAGTTCGAACTGACGCATTGGCGCGACCGTCAGGGTGATCCCGAGATGCGCGGATCGGTCATCCTTGACCGGCTGGAAGCGCAATTTGCCGAACTGCCGGGGCTGTTCACGGAATTCCTGATTGCGACTGGGGGACCAGCGAGCGCGAAACCTGTGCATCTGCGGCTGACCGGGGATGATTTCGACCAGCTGGAAGAAGCTGTCGAGATTGTGCGCGCAAAGATGGGCACGCTGCCGGGGCTGTTTGATCTGGAAGACACGCGGCCCGTGCCCGGCATCGACTGGCAGATCAATGTCGACACCGAAATGGCCGGGCGCTTCGGGGCGGATGTCGCGACCATCGGTGGCATGGTGCAACTTGTTACGCGCGGACTGTTGCTGGACACGATGCGGATCGACAGCTCGGATGAGGAAATCGACATCCGCGTGCGCCTGCCGGAAGGGGACAGGCTGCTCTCGACCCTGGAAACGCTGCGGGTACAGACGAATTTCGGTCTGGTGCCGCTGTCGAATTTCATCACTTCCGAGACAGTTCCTGCGCGGGGACAGATCGACCGGGTGAACCAGCAACGCTTCTATGACGTGCTGGCGGATGTGCGTTCGGGGCAAGTGCAGTTGGTGGACAGCGCCGGCGAGACTGTGCGCATCGTCCCGCGTGCACAGGTCGTGCTGCGCGAGAATGAACCGGGTAGCGCAGAGTACCAACTGGCCCAGCAAACTCTGGCCGAGATTTCTGAGAATGGCTGGCGTCAGGATCCTATTACGGCAACCGAGCGGATCGACGCGCTGACCGACTGGCTGGAGGCCGAGAGCCCGCTGCCGGCCTCGATCGGATGGGAATGGACCGGCGAGCAGCAGGATCAGGAAGAAAGCACAGAGTTCCTGACAGTCGCCTTCAGCGCGGCCCTGGCGCTGATGTTCGTGATCCTGCTGACGCAGTTCAACAGCTTCTATGCATCCGTGCTGGTGCTTCTGGCGGTGGTCCTGTCCTCGGCCGGGGTGCTGATTGGAATGCTGGTGATGGACCAGACCTTTTCTGTGATCATGACTGGAACCGGGATTGTCGCGCTGGCCGGGATTGTGGTGAACAACAATATCGTGCTGATCGACACCTATCAGAATTACGCCAGGATCATGCCGCGGATCGAAGCGATCATCCGCACAGTCGAGGCCCGGATCCGGCCTGTTCTGATGACCACCATCACCACGATGGCCGGGCTCACCCCGATGATGCTGGGTCTGTCGATTGATTTCGCCAATGGCGGTTTCTCGATCGACAATCCCACGGCGCTGTGGTGGAAGCAACTGGCAACGGCTGTGGTCTTCGGGCTTGGAGTTGCTACAGTTCTGACGCTGATGCTGACGCCCGCGTTGCTGGCGCTGCGAGTCTGGGTCGAAAAAGGGGCCTATCGCGGCGCGCTGGGGCTGCGCTGGGTGTTCTCGTTGCGCGATTCCCCTGTGCGGCGTGACCGGGCGCTGCACAAGAAGTTGAGTCAGGTGCGCGGGGCAGAGTTGATCTGGGACGTGCCGCCCGAACCGCGCGAGAAACAGCCGCCGTTGCAGCTGGGCGATCCCTTGCCGCCAGACTTGCCACTCAAGGCCGCAGAATAGGTGTGCTGGCGGGTCAAGGCCTGGGGTGCACTGGAGAGGGTTGACGGGGTGGCGGGCCTGACGGCCCGCTGCCTTCGGCGAGAGTATTTGGCGCAAGAAAATGTCAGGGGAGAAATCAACTGACACGGTTTCAGCCATGGCGCTGATCAGCGTGGCTTACGGGAAGATTGTTGCGCTGCGCTCAACCTCGGGGACGCTCGGGGCGGTGTGATGATCAGGCTATGTGATATCAGAGCGGTCGAACCGGCACCGGCAAGCTGCCCTTTTCAAGACCGGTCTTTGCCATCGCCATATGGAGCGACCATGGCCTTGATCTTGCGGATATCGGGTTTGAGGCAGGGCCCTAACGCTCTGTGGCAATCTGCAGCCCGCCTTCGCGTTCGAGAAAGGTCAGAACCTCTGCGAGGCCTGTAGTGTCGCGCATCTGCGCCAACACATAGGGCCGCGCACCGCGTGCGGCTTTTGTATCGGCTTCCAGCTGGACCAGATCGACCCCCACATAGGGCGCGAGATCAGTTTTGTTGACCACCAGCAGGTCAGATTTCGTCACCCCGGGGCCGCGTTTGCGCGGGATGTCCTGCCCGGCGGCCGTGTCGATCACATAGATCGTCAGATCGGCGAGTTCTGGTGAAAAGGTCGCAGCGAGATTGTCCCCGCCTGATTCGATCAGGATCAGGTCCAGATCGCCGAATTGCGCGCTGAGATCGGCGACAGCGGCCAGATTGATGCTGGCATCTTCGCGGATCGCTGTATGGGGGCAGCCGCCGGTTTCCACACCGCGCACGCGCTCGGCGGGCAGGACCTGTGCGCGCATCAGCGCTTCGGCGTCTTCGCGCGTGTAGATATCGTTCGTGATCACAGCCATCGACAGGTGCGATGCGAGCGCGCGGGCGAGTTTTTCGGTCAGGGTCGTCTTGCCCGCACCAACGGGGCCACCGATGCCGACGCGAAGCGGTCCATGTCTGCTCATGTGCGAAACAGCCTTACTTCCTTGGTTTCATGTTCCATTGCCGCCAGATCGGCGCTCAGGCAGGAATTGCCCAATGCCTCAATCTGCGCAAGGCTGGCATTTTGCGCGATGTCCGGCACGCGTTCCAGGCAACGTGCCAGCACACCATGCCCAGCGCCCTGACCCAAGGGAACATGGCGGATCGCGATGGTTGCCAGGTTGGTCAGGAAGGCCTGCAGGTAGGCTGCAATCACGACATCGCGCGGCAGATCGAGTGGCAAGGCGGCCTCGGCCAAAGCGATGGGCAGACAGCGCGCGGGCAGGTCGCGTCCGGTGATCTGCGAAATGGTCCGCGCAAAGGCACCCCCCTGTTCCTGCGCTTCGCGCAGCCGCTCGCTGCAGGTCTGCAGCGCCACAGCGATGGAATCGATCAGATCGAGGTTTTCGGGATCACCAAGCGCGAGTGACAAAAGTACGGCATCCTGCCACCCGGTTCCGAAACACAAAAGGTCGACCAGCCATATCTCCAGACTGTCGGCATCTGTGACCTCGCCGCGTGCCACCACCTGTTCCAGCCCGTGGCTATAGACGAAAGCCCCGGTCGGGAAAGCAGGCGAGAGCCAATGTTGCAAGGTCAGGGAGGCCGGGTTCAGCATGGGTTAATGCGCATGCGCTGCGTGCTTTTGGTCGTGGTCGTGGTAATGGCCCATCGTGCGCCCATGCCCATAGGCCCCGCCCTCTGGCGTAAAAGGTCCGGTCACCGGGCGCAGCCGCGCGCCAAGCTGGGCGAGCATCGCTTCGATCACATGGTCATGGCGGATCAGCAGGCGCGTGTCTGTGATCTGGCAGGGCGTGTGGCGGTTGCCGATATGCCAGGCCAGACGCGGCAAATCGCCCGTGACTTCCATGAGCGCTTCATCGGCAGGGACGATTTCCAGCAAGGTGCCATCTTCCAGCTCGAACCCCCACCAGGCATCAAGATTGGTGACTTCGGCCAGATCGACCATAAAGCCGCGCCCTTCGGCTGTGACCAACCGTTTGCGGCGCACCAGACGCGCATCATAATCGAGGATAACAGCCCCGTCACAACGATCAGGGCGCGCTTTCAGCAGGCGGCGCAGCGGGGGAAGGTCGGTCATAGGGCACCTGTGTGAAAAAGATCGCGATAGACGAAAGCGGGCAGGCTGCGGCGAGACAGGCCCATGGCGCGCAGTGCGCCGTCGGGCAGCGCGTCAAGGCGCGCATATTCGGCCTCGCGGGCGGGGCGGCCTGCGCCGGGGTTGCAGCCAAGACCAGTGCTGGCAAGATACCAGTCCAGACGGCGCGACTGGTGAGGGCTGAGCGGCGAGTTTGCGGGACGAAGCGGCATGGACACCTCCATCAGGCAGACAGGTCCTCCCATGCTGTCAGGATAGCATGAAAGAGAGGTTTCTGCGTTGCACGCTAACTTCACGTTTTGCTGCGGTGCAGAAAAGTCACATCCGGTTTTCAGTCCCAAAGGCATTCTTGCGGCTCAATACAGGAAATAGCGCTGCGCGAGCGGCAGTTCCGTGGCCGGTTCGCAGGTCAGCAATTCGCCATCGGCGCGCACTTCGTAGGTTTCCGGGTCAACCTCGATCTGCGGCGTTGCGTCATTGAGCTTCATATCGGCCTTGCGCACGCCCCGGCAGCCTTCGACGGCGAGTGTGTCCTTGGCCAGCCCCAAAGCCCCGCGCACATCATCTTCCTGCGCGGCCTGACTGACAAACACCACCGCCGCGCGCTCGACCGCCCGCCCGAAGGCCCCGAACATGGGGCGCGAATGCATCGGCTGCGGGGTCGGGATCGAGGCATTGGGATCGCCCATCTGCGCCACGACTATGGACCCGCCGATCAGCACCATTTCGGGCTTCGCACCGAAAAACGCAGGCGACCAGAGGCAGAGATCCGCGCGCTTGCCTTCCTCGATGCTGCCGATATGGCGTGACAGCCCATGCACGATGGCCGGATTGATCGTGTATTTCGCCACATAGCGACGCACGCGCATGTTGTCATTGTCGCCCTGTTCTTCGGGCAGTCGTCCGCGCTGGACCTTCATCTTATGGGCGGTCTGCCATGTGCGCGTGATCACTTCACCCACGCGGCCCATCGCCTGACTGTCTGACGAGAGGACCGACATCGCACCCATGTCATGTAGGATGTCTTCAGCGGCGATGGTTTCACGCCGGATGCGGGATTCCGCGAAGGCCACATCTTCGGGTACCTTGCGGTCGAGATGGTGGCAGACCATCAGCATGTCGAGATGTTCCTCGATCGTATTGACTGTGTAGGGCATGGTCGGGTTGGTCGAAGACGGCAGCACATTCTGGCTGCTGACCACTTTCAGGATATCAGGCGCATGGCCGCCGCCCGCGCCTTCAGTGTGGAAGGCGTGGATCGTGCGGCCCGCGATGGCCTTGAGGGTGTTTTCCACAAAGCCCGATTCGTTCAGCGTATCCGTGTGGATCATGACTTGCGTGTCGGTTTCCTCGGCCACGCTCAGGCAGCAATCGATGGCGGCAGGCGTGGTGCCCCAATCCTCGTGCAGTTTCAGCGCGCAGGCACCGGCGCGGATCTGCTCATGCAGGGCCGCGGGCAGTGCGGCATTGCCTTTGCCCGCAAAGGCCAGATTCATCGCAAACGCATCTGCCGCTTGCAGCATCCGCCCGATATGCCACGGCCCCGGTGTGCAGGTGGTGGCAAGCGTGCCATGCGCCGGGCCCGTGCCGCCGCCGAGCATCGTGGTCAGGCCGGAATGCAGCGCATCGTCGATCTGTTGCGGGCAGATATAATGGATATGCGCGTCAAACCCGCCTGCGGTCAGGATCTTGCCCTCGCCTGCGATGATTTCCGTGCCGGGTCCGATGATCACATCGACACCGGGCTGCGTGTCCGGGTTGCCCGCTTTGCCGAGTTTCGCGATCCGACCGTCGCGCAGACCGACATCTGCCTTGGTGATGCCAGAGTGATCCACGATCAGCGCATTGGTGATGACCGTGTCCATCGCGCCATCTGCGCGGGTGATCTGGCTCTGGCCCATGCCGTCGCGGATGACCTTGCCGCCGCCGAACTTGACCTCTTCGCCATAGCCGCCGCGTTCCGCGATCAGGTCGCGCTCGATCTCGATGATCAGATCCGTGTCGCCGAGGCGAACCTTGTCGCCCACAGTCGGGCCATACATATCGGCATAAGCGGCGCGGGAAATCCTGTAAGCCATCAGAGCGCCCCCATTATTTTCGCATTGAACCCATAGACCACACGCCCGCCCGCATA
>SKSL01000189.1 GCA_007123015.1 Natronohydrobacter sp.
CTGGGGATTTTCGCCGTGATGATGGTGCCTTTCGTGCTGGGCTATACGCGGCTGGTGGAAAGCTCGGTTGTCGGCGCGCTGGCCGCGCTTACTGTCAGCATCGTCAAGGGGCGGATGACCTGGGCCATACTGGAAAGCTGCACCAAGAAAACCCTCGCGATTTCCTGCATGTTCCTGTGGATCATTCTGGCCGCGCTGGCCTTCGGGGCGGTGTTCGACGGGCTGCGCGCTGTGGATTTCGTGCGCGCGCTCTTCATGGAGAACCTTGGCCTGGGGCGCTGGGAAATCCTGATCCTGATGCAGATTTCCTTCATCCTGATGGGCATGTTCCTTGATGACACGGCGATGCTGGTGATCGTGGCACCCTTGTATGTTCCCATCGTGCGGATGCTGGAATTCGACCTGATCTGGTATGGCGTGCTTTACACGATCACTTGTCAGATCGCCTATATGACCCCGCCCTTCGGCTATAACCTGTTCCTGATGCGCGCCATGGCCCCGAAAGAGGTCAGCCTTGGCGATATCTACCGCTCGATCATTCCCTTTGTGGGGGTGATGATCCTCGGCCTGAGCCTGATCATGATCTTCCCGCAGATCGCGCTCTGGCTGCCGGGTGTCCTGTTTCGCTGATCCCACGATGGCGCGGGCAACGCGCTCAAACCCTCAACCCCAACTGGAAGGAAAAGACCATGACCACGACAAGACGGAAGTTCCTGACGACAAGCGCGCTGGGGGGGGCCGCAGCTCTTGCTGCCCCGGCCGTGCATGCACAATCGACCATCCGCTGGCGGTTGCAGACCTATGCGGGCGCGGCGTTGGGGGCGCAGGTGGCGAAACCTGCCATTGACATGTTCAATGCCATTGCTGGCGACGAGATGCAGATCGATCTGTTCTATGCGGACCAGTTGGTGCCCACGGAAGAGCTGTTTCAGGCTATGCAGCGCGGCACGATCGACGCCGTGCAGTCGGATGACGATTCGATGCTCTCACCGACGGAAGTGACCGTCTTCGGCGGCTATTTCCCCTTTGCCAGCCGCTTCTCGCTTGATGTGCCGGCATTGTTCTATGACTGGGGCCTGAACGAGATCTGGGCCGAGGAATATGCGAAAGTGGGCGTCAAGCATATCTCTGCTGGCAGCTGGGACCCGTGCCATTTCATCACCACCTCGCCGATCAACTCGCTTGCGGATATGGAAGGCAAGCGCGTCTTCACTTTCCCGACCGCAGGGCGGTTCCTGTCGCAATTCGGTGTCGTGCCGGTGACCGTGCCCTGGGAAGACGTGGAAATCGCGCTGCAGACGCGCGAAATTGACGGGGTCGCCTGGTGCGGGATCACCGAAGCCTATGAAGTGGGCTGGGCGGATATCTGCAGCCATTTTCTGACCAACAATATCTCGGGGGCGTGGATCGGGCATTTCTTCGCTAATATGGACCGCTGGAACGACTTGCCCGAACATCTGCAAAAGCTGATGGCCACATGCTTTGAGCAGTCGCATTACTATCGCCAGCATTGGTATTGGGCCGGGGAAGCGCGTCTGCGCACGGAAGGCGACAAGCTGGAGCTGACCTCGATCGCGGATGACGAATGGGCGACAGTCGAGACAGCGGCGCGCGATTTCTGGGAAGAGATTGCGGCGGAATCCGAGACCAAGGCGAAGGTCGTCGAGATTTTCCGCAACTATAATGCAGCGATGGACAAGGCCGGGCGGCCCTATCGCAATATCTGAGCGCGCTGCGCGATGGAGAGGCCGGGGGGGGGCTGTCTGCCCCCCCGGACCCCCCCGAGGATATTTGAACAAGGCTGAATAAGGGAGACGGGGGTTGATGACACTGGAGGAATTGCGCGCGGCTTTTGAAGCGGGCGAGATCGATACAGTATTGGTGGCGGCGCCAGACATGCAGGGGCGCCTGATGGGCAAGCGCTTTCATGCGGCGCATTTTCTGGCTTCGGGCCATGACGAGACGCATTGCTGTAATTACCTGCTGGCGACCGATATGGAGATGATGACTGTCGAGGGTTATGCCTCGACCAGTTGGGAAAAGGGCTATGGCGATTATGTCATGAAGCCCGATCTGGCGACCTTGCGGCGGGTGCCCTGGTTGCCCGGCACAGCGCTGGTGCTCTGTGATCTGCTGGATCACCACACCCATGAGGACATCGCGATTTCCCCGCGGGCGATCCTGAAGCGGCAGGTCGCGCGGGCGCGCGAGATGGGCTATGTGGCGATGGCCGCGACCGAGCTGGAGTTTTTCATCTTCGAGCAGAGCTATGAGGCGTTGCGCGATGGTGGCGCTGAGGCGCTGACGCCGATCTCTGGCTATAATGAGGATTATCATCTGTTCCAGACCTCGAAAGAGGAGAGCCTGATGCGCGCGCTGCGTAACGGGCTTTATGGGGCGGGTATTCCGGTCGAGAATTCCAAGGGTGAGGCTGAGGCGGGGCAGGCCGAGATCAATATCCGCTATGCCGAGATGCTGGATACTGCTGATTTCCATGTGATCACCAAGCAGGCGACCAAGGAAATTGCGCATGGGCTGGGCAAGTCCGTGACCTTCATGGCGAAATATGATCACAGGCGGGCCGGGTCATCGAGCCATGTGCACCAGTCACTCTGGACGGGGGACGGGCAGCCAGCTTTTCTGGATGCGCACGCCGAATACGGCATGTCATCGGTAATGCGGCAATATATGGCTGGCCAACTCGCGCATGCGCGCGAGATCACAGCGCTGCTGGCCCCGAATGTGAACAGTTACAAGCGGTTCTGTGTGGGGATGTTCGCGCCTACGAAAGCGGTCTGGTCGCTGGACAATCGTACGGCGGGCTTCCGGGTCTGTGGCGATGGCACCAAGGCCGTGCGCGTTGAATGTCGCATCGGTGGGGCGGATCTGAACCCTTATCTGGCCTGCGCCGGGCTTTTGGCGGCTGGGCTCGCCGGGATCGCGGCGGGACTGGAATTGGAACCCGAGATGCGTGGCGACAGCTAT
Organism: Natronohydrobacter sp.; assembly: GCA_007123015.1. Taxonomy (GTDB): domain Bacteria; phylum Pseudomonadota; class Alphaproteobacteria; order Rhodobacterales; family Rhodobacteraceae; genus Roseinatronobacter. The sequence goes on from SKSL01000189.1 coordinate 2,986, forward strand.
CAGAACCGCGCGGCGCGCGAGATCCCGAAGACGCTGCGCGACGCGGCTGATCTGCTGGAAGGATCGGCGATGTTGCGCTCGGCCTTTGGCGATGAGGTGGTGGATCACTATACGCGGGCGGCCCGCTGGGAGATCGAAGAACATGACCGCGTGGTGACTGATTGGGAGCGCAAGCGCCTGCTGGAGCGGGGCTAGGGGCGCTGCCCCTCTTGGCCTGTGGCCAATTCACCCCGGAGTATTTCGGCAAGAAAATGATGGAATATCAGGAGAAGAGATGACGAAGATCAGTCTGATCTCGCCCGTGGACGGGTCGGTCTATGCCGAGCGCCCTGTTTTGTCGCTTACGGCGGCGCAAGAGGCCGCAGCGCGCGCGCGGGCGGCGCAGGGGGCTTGGGCGGCGCAACCCCTTGAGGCGCGGATCGCCACTGTCATGGCCGGGATTGATGCGCTCGAAGCGCTCGGGGGCAGGATCGTGCCGGAACTGGCCTGGCAGATGGGTCGCCCGGTGCGCTATGGGGGCGAATTTGGCGGGGTGCGCGAACGCGCGGCCTATATGGCGCAGATCGCGGCGCAGGCGCTGGCGGATGACGTGATCGAGGAGTCTGCGCGGTTCACGCGGCTTCTGGCGCGTGAACCTCAGGGCGTGGTCTTCGTGATTGCGCCGTGGAATTATCCGTTCCTGACTGCGATCAACACGATTGTGCCCGCCTTGATTGCCGGGAATACTGTGGTGCTGAAACATGCCAGCCAGACCCTGCTGGCGGGTGAGCGTTTGGCGGGAGCTTTCCACAGTGCGGGTGTGCCGGCGGATGTGTTCCAGAACATCGTGCTGGATCATGCTGGCACGGAAGCGCTGATCCGGAAGCGCGCGTTTGATTTCGTCAATTTCACGGGCTCTGTGGGTGGGGGGCGTGCGATCGAGCAGGCTGCTGCGGGCACATTTGCCGCTGTCGGGCTGGAACTGGGTGGCAAGGATCCGGGCTATGTGCGTGCGGATGCTGATCTTGACGCGGCTGTCGACGGGCTGATGGATGGCGCGATGTTCAATGCGGGGCAATGCTGCTGTGGGATCGAGCGGATTTATGTCCATGAAAGCCTGTTCGAGGATTTTGTCGAAAAGGCGGTGGCCTGGGTGCGCGGGCAGCGACTGGGCAACCCGCTCGATCCCGAAACGACAATGGGGCCGATGGCGCATGCGCGTTTCGCCGCTGTGGTGCGCGCTCAGATCGCAGAGGCTGTGGCCGCAGGTGCGCGGGCGCTGATCGATCCGGCAGAGTTTCCGGCAGATGATGGCGGGGCCTATCTTGCGCCGCAGATCCTGGTGGATGTGACCCATGACATGGCCGTGATGCGCGAAGAGAGCTTCGGGCCAGTCGTGGGGATCATGCCGGTCAAGGATGATGCGGAAGCGATCACCCTCATGAATGACTGCGCCTATGGGCTGACCGCCTCGATCTGGACGCAGGATGCAGCACAGGCGCGCGCGATTGGCGCGCAAGTGCAAACTGGCACAGTGATGATGAACCGATGTGACTATGTGGATCCGGCGTTGTGCTGGACTGGTTGCAAGGATACCGGGCGCGGTGCTGCGCTCTCGATCCTGGGCTATCATGCGCTGACCCGCGCGAAATCCTACCATCTGAAAAAGGCCTGAGCCATGGGACTGACTGCAAACTGGAGCTACCCGACCGCGATCAAATTCGGCGCAGGGCGGATTTCGGAACTCGCCGAGGCGTGCAAAGCTGCAGGCATGGCGCGGCCCTTGCTGGTGACTGACCGCGCGCTTGGGGCGCTGCCGATCACAGCGCAGGCGCTTGATATCCTGGAGGCGGCCGGGCTGGGGCGCGCAGTTTTCAGCGAAGTGGACCCGAACCCGACCGAGGCCAATATGGAGGCTGGTCTGAAGGTCTATCGCGCGGGTCGCCATGATGGGGTGGTGGCTTTTGGTGGTGGCTCGGCGCTGGACCTGGGCAAGATGATCGCGCTGATGGTCGATCAGCCCGTGCGCGTCTGGGACCTGGAAGATGTCGGCGACTGGTGGACACGCGCCAATTCCGACACAATCGCGCCGATCATCGCTGTGCCGACCACAGCGGGCACCGGGTCCGAGGTCGGACGCGCGGGCGTGCTGACGGATAGTGCGACGCATCGCAAGAAGATCATCTTCCACCCCAAGCTGATGCCCGCGATCACGATCTGCGACCCGGCACTGACTGTCGGCATGCCCGCGTTCATCACGGCCGGCACGGGCATGGATGCCTTCGCGCATTGTCTGGAAGCTTATTGCAGCCCGCATTACCACCCGATGAGCCATGGTATCGCGCTGGAAGGCATGCGGCTGGTGCTGGAAAACCTGCCCCGCGCCTATGCCACGCCCGATGATCTGGAAGCCCGCGCGCAGATGATGTCGGCAGCCGCGATGGGGGCGGTGGCTTTCCAGAAGGGGCTGGGGGCGATCCACAGCCTCAGCCATCCGGTGGGTGCTGTGTATAATACGCATCACGGCACCACCAATGCTGTGGTCATGCCGATGGTGCTTGATTTCAACCGTGCGGCCATCGAGGACCGGATCACCCGGGCCGCAGACTATCTGGGGGTTTCTGGCGGCTTCGACGGTTTTGCCGCGCATGTCATGGAGTTGCGCGCGTTGCTTTCGATACCGACCTCACTCGGCGCGATGGGGGTCGAGGCAAATCGCTTGGACGAATTGACCGAGATGGCACTGCTCGACCCGTCCTGCGGTGGCAATCCTGTCGAGATGACACGCGAGAATACGCGCGCCTTGTTTGATGCTTGCATGTGAACTGTAAGCGGCGCGTCACGCCCGGGGACGGTCGCTGCGCGCAAGGCAAGACGGACGCAAGGCGCTCAGGATCAGTGACGCGCCTTGTCCTTTCAGTTTATCCGTTTCTGGGCAAAAAGAAGTGCTGCATCCGCAGCTTTCAGCTTCGCGATCTCGGCATGCTCTTGCGCGGCTTGATCAAGGACAATCGTATCCAGCGCGCTGACTGAACAATATGACACGCGACTGACAACACCAAGCTTGGAATGGTCTGCCAGAAGGATGGTTTTCTTGCTGCATGCGACCATCGCCCGCGCGATTTCAGCTTCATCCGGGTCGTAACTGGTGGCCCCGGCCAGCGCATCAAGGCCGAAAGGTGACAGAAAGGCCAGATCGGCCGTATAGCGCATGATCTCATTGATGGCATTCGCGCCGAAAGTGGCATGTGGCTGGGTCGCGAAGCGCCCGCCGATCAGGACGATCCGGTTGCTGCGGTCCTGCACAGCTTCCGACATCGCAATGCGGCTTGCGACATCGACCGAATTGGTGATGATGGTCAGACCGCGCAACTGCGCAAGACGTTCGGCCAGAGTGGCAGTCGTGCTGCCCGCATCAAGCATGACCGTCTGCCCCGCTGTCACCAGCCGTGCTGCGGTCGCAGCGATCTGACGCTTTTCGCGCTGACGCACGGCCTGACGCTCGGCATAGGGGGGTTCGTGTGGTTCGGATTGCGCAATCGCCCCGCCGCGTACGCGCTTCAATTCGCCATCGAGCTCCATTTCGAGCAGATCACGGCGCACGGTCTCGCGCGAGACGCCGAACTCTTCCGTGACACGATCCACTGAGACGCCGCCAAACGTGGCGAGCAGGGCGCGAAGCCGCTGGCGGCGTTCCTCTTGCCACATGCGCTTATCCTCTCAACTGCTCCAGCGCCGCCGCATGCAGTTGTGGCGTGGCGGCTGCGATCACGCGCCCGTCGGACCCTAGCCCCAGTGCGGCACCGTCCCAATCGGTAATGATTCCACCGGCCCCTTCGATGACCGGAACAAGAGCCATGTAATCATAAGGTTGCAAAAGCGTTTCAATCACCAGATCGATATGACCCAAGGCGAGCATCCCATAATTGTAGCAATCGCCCCCGAAACGGGCAATGCTGACCTTGTCACAGATCGCCTCGATGCCCTTCTGCTCGTCTGATGTGAAATAGCGTGGCGAGGTTGTGTAGAACCGTGCCTCCGAGAGTGTTATGCAGGGGCGGACCCGGCAGGGCTTTGTGTCTGTCTGGCGGTCTCTGAACCAACTGCCCAAGCCCGCCTGTCCGACCCAACGCTCCTGCAGCGCGGGCATTTCGATCACGCCCAGACGCGGCCTGCCTTCGTCAGTCAGTGCAAGCAATGTCCCCCACAGGGGGGAACCCGTGATGAAGCTGCGAGTGCCATCTATCGGGTCGATCACCCAGAGTGGACCCGGCGCATCACAGGCACCGCCAAATTCTTCGCCCCAGATCGCATGATCCGGGAAGCGTTCGGAAATGGCCGCGCGCAGGAAAAGCTCTGTCTTCCTGTCCGCCTCGGTCACTGGGCTGGAATCGGCTTTCGTATGAACAGCGACAGGATTGCGGAACCACTCCAACGCCTGCAGGCCCGCCTGCCGGGCAATATCCTGCGCGAAACAAGCCATTTCCTGCGCCGAACACTGCGTTGCTTCCATGGTGTACACCTCGCTGCGCTGGGGATTAAAAAATAACCATTTTTTACACAAAAACACAGATTGCCACATTTGCCAAGCTGAGTTACTTTGAATTCCCGCGCTTATCAACAGGAGACGCATCATGAGACAGACCAAGACCCGGCTTTCCGCATTCCTTGCTTCCTGCAGCCTGCTGGCGACCCCTGCGTTTGCGGGAGAGATCACTGTCTATTCTGCGCTGGAGGATGAAGAGATTGCGGCATATCTGGCCGTTGCGCAGCAGGAGTTGCCGGATCTGACGATCAATGTCCTGCGTCTGTCGACGGGCAATCTGGGCGCGCGTCTGATTGCGGAAGCAGCCAATCCGCAGGCCGATGTGCTCTGGGGATTTGCGGTCACCAATATCCTGAGTCCGGCCATTTACGACCTGCTGGACGTGCATGAAGCCGAAGGTGTCGGGGATCTGCCCGCGCAGTTCCGCGACCCGGAAAATCGTTGGTTCGCCCCGATCGGCTATATGGGGGCCTTCTGTGTCAACACGATGCGGTTGGAACAAATTGGTGCGCCGATGCCGCAATCCTGGGCCGATTTGACGGATCCGGCGTTCGCGGGTGAGATTGTCATGCCCGACCCGGGGTCTTCCGGTACTGGCTTTCTGCAAATTTCGGCCATCCTTCAGGGTGCCGGGGAAGAAGATGGCTGGCAGTTGATTCAGGATCTGGACCCGAATATGGCGCAATACACAACATCGGGATCTCGCCCCTGCCGCATGGCGCAGGCTGGCGAGTTCACGGTCGGCGCGTCCTTGTCCTTTGTGGCGATGCAGGGGATCGAGCAAGGCTTTCCGCTGGAAATGGTCATCCCGTCAGATTTCGCGGGTTTTGAACTGGAAGCAAACGCTCTGATCAGTGGCAGCAGCAATGAAGAGGCCGCGCGCCGGTTCCTTGACTGGACCTTGTCAGAGAGTGCCGCGCAGGTTTATTCTGAAAACAAGGCGCTGATCACCATGCCGGGCGTTCCCAGATCCCCACTGGCAGAGGCGGCCGGGCTGCCGGAAGATCTGTCCGAAGTGCTCTTTCCGATGGATTTTGCCACTTCAGGGGCGCAGCGAGATGCGATTATCGCGCGCTGGCGCGATCTGGTTGGACGCTGATCGGGCCTAGGGACCATTCTGGCGGCGTTTTCTGGAGAACGCCGCCATAAGACCCAGACCATGGAAAGGCCGCCATGCAGTTGAAAATTCGCAACCTCGAAAAATACTATGGTCAGTTTCAGGCATTATCTGATGTTGACCTGGATGTCGGCGATGATGAATTCGTCTGCCTGCTGGGGCCTTCAGGTTGCGGCAAAACCACACTTTTGCGGATCATAGCCGGGCTTGAGCCGTTCAATTCCGGCACGCTGGAGCTTGCAGGCAAGGACCTGAGCACGGTCAGCGCGCAGCATCGCGGCTTCGGCATCGTGTTTCAGTCCTATTCGCTGTTCCAGCATATGACAGTCGCCGAGAATATCGGCTACGGTCTGCGCATCCGGAAAACCGCTGCGGCAGAGAAGGCGGCAAAAGTTCAAAAGCTGATGGCGCTTGTGCATCTGCAAGCTTTTGCCGAGCGATACCCCTATCAGCTTTCGGGCGGGCAGCAACAGCGCGTGGCGATCGCGCGCGCGCTGGCTGTGGACCCGGCGCTCTTGCTGCTGGATGAGCCGCTCTCGGCGCTCGATGCCCGCGTGCGCAATGATCTGCGCTTAGAGATCCGGGATGTGCAGCGCCGGCTGCGCATCCCCACGATCATGGTCACGCATGATCAGGAAGAAGCGTTGGTCATGGCCGACAAGATCGTCTGCATGAATGCAGGCCGGATCGAACAGATCGGCTCACCCAAAGAGATTTATTCGCACCCGCGGACGAAATTCGTGGCGGATTTTGTGGGCATCTCGAATTTTCTGACACCTGCAATGGCTGCGCGCGTGGTGCCGCAACTTAATTCGCAGGCCCCGGATGCACAGCATCTGCTGGCGCTGCGGCCCGAAGATATCGCGGTTCGTATGACCGAGACAGCGCAGGCCCGGGTCACCGAAACCAGCTTTCTGGGCAATGTGACCCGGCTGACGCTTGATCTTGGTGACACAACGCTGCTGGCAGACAGCCATCACAGTGAGGGGCTGAAAATCGGTGATGCGGTGACGGTTTCTGTGCCCCCTGATGCTGGGGTCTGGGTCCGCGCATGACCGTCAATTCAAGCCCTGATTTCGCCGCCGCACCCCGCAAGGCCGGCAAAGCGCTCGCCATCTCTCCCATAGCGCGGATCCTATACCTGACCAGCCTTTGGGTGCCACTGATCGGGCTTGCGTTGTTTTTCCTCTATCCGCTGGTTCTGATCGTGCAGCGCAGTTTCGTGCAGCGGGACGGGATGATCGGTATCGCGAATTATGTCGATGTGCTGTCGATGCGGCATATCCCGGGCGTGATCTGGAATTCGCTGGTGATGAGCGGATTGACCACTTTGATCTGTGTCGTGCTGGGCTTCATGATCGCCTATTTCCTGCAACGCACCCATGCCCGGCTGCGCTGGGTGATCTCTGTGGCCTTGCTGCTGCCGCTGCTTGCGCCCTCGCTGGTGCAGGCGCTAGGATTGATCTTTCTCTTTGGCCGCAATGGTCTGATCAGTCAGGCGACTGGTTGGAATTTGCAGATCTATGGGCTTTGGGGGTTGGTGATCTCGAATTCCATGTATGCCCTGCCGCAGGCCGTGATGATCATTCAGGCCTCGCTGCGCCAGTCGGATACCCGTCAATATGACGCGGCGATGATGCTGGGTGCGACCCCGTGGCAGCGCTTTGTCGATATCACGCTACCGAATGCGCGTTTCGGCCTGCTAAGTGCCGCTTTCGTCTGCTTCACTGTCACGATCACGGATTTCGGAAATGCGGCAGTCATTGGCGGCAATTACCGCGTTCTTGCGACAGAGATCTACGCGCAAGTTGTCGGTCAGATGAATTTCAACATGGGCGCCGTGATCGGCATTCTGCTGCTGATCCCGACGCTGATGGCGTTCTATATCGAGAAAGTTGCAGCGCAACGCCATACCAGTGGCGCGACCGAAGGGGCGATGCCTGTAGCGCCAGATCGCCAGCCGCTGCGTGACATTTCGCTGGGTCTGTTCAGCTATGGTGCTGCGCTGTTTCTGATCGCAGTCGTGGTGACTGTGGTCTATGCCAGTTTTGTCACGCTCTGGCCTTATCGGCTGGACCTGACCTTGCGCAATTACAACATCACAGCGCAGGGCGGGTATGCGCCGCTCTGGACTTCTTTGATCGTGTCCACGCAGGCTGCGGTGATCGGCACGCTGCTTTTGTTCATGCTGGTCGTGTCCCAGCGGCGTCTGGGACGCGGCATGGCCAAAGCGGTCTATCTGTTGGCGATTGTGCCTGTAGGGGTGCCAGGGCTGGTTCTGGGTCTGGCCTATATCCTGTCCTTCAATGTTGCGGGGGCCTTGCCGGGGCTGCTGTATGGCACAACCCTGCTGATCGCGTTATGCAACTTCTATCACTACCATTCGCAGGGGTTCCTGACGATGGTCACGGGCATTCGGGCCGTACCCCCTCAGTTGGAAGAGACGGTGACCTGTATCGGCGGCAATAGCCTGCATGGTCTGCGCGATGCGATCCTGCCCGTCATGCTGCCGACCCTGGTCGCAGTGTTCTTCTTCCTGTTCATGCGCTCGATGGTGACCTTGTCAGCTGTGATCTTCCTGATCACGCCGCAGCTGAGTGTCGGTGCAGTATCAGTGTTGCGTCTGGATCAGGCAGGATTTGCAACACAGGCCGCAGCCTTTTCGGTGTGCATCATGGCGGTTGTCATGATCGCGCTGGGCATGATGAAAGCCACCCTGACGTTTTTGGAACGAAAACCCCGGAACTGACGTTTCAGCGGCCAAACCTGCCAACCACAGGGCGCTTGAACCCGTCTCACGCTGCGCAAATGCAGTGGTTGTGAAGACTTCCGCCAAAATCCTATGCGGGCCGCGGCCTGACCGCCGCGGGCACCCATGGCAGAGGTGGGCTTTGAATCACGCCCACCCGTCCCGATGGAAACTGTAGCGCGTCTGCTGATGATACAGCGCTCCGGGCCGCAAGACGGCCGAGGGAAAGCCAGAATGATTGGCCGCGTCGGGCCAGACCTGCGCCTCGAGCGCAATGCCTGCATGTCGCGCGTATTGTCGTCCTTCCAACCCGCAGATACCGGGTTTGGGCAGATGGTTTGCCGTGTAGACCTGCAAGCCCGGCTCGGTGGTCTGCATTTCCATCACCAGACAAGAGCGCCGCGAACACAATCTGGCAACAGCGCGCGGCGCGACGCGTGCAGCCGAGAGGCAGAAATTATGGTCAAGCGCGATGCCCTTCAGATCGCGTGGGGTGCGGTAGTCGAAAGCCGTGCCCGCGACCGTGGCAATCTCGCCTGTGGGGACCTGCGTTGGGTCGACGGGCAGATAGTTGGGTGCCGCGACTTGCAGACTGTGCCCAGCGATGGATCCGCTGTCATCAAGGATGAAAAATCCATGATGCGACAGATTGCACAGTGTCGCGCGGTCGCATTTGGCGCGGATATCGAACTCAAGGGCTTGGTCGATCAGGGCGATGCACAGCTGCACGTCCAGCCTGCCGGGAAAGCCCATATGCCCATCTGGCAGGCTAAGGTGCAGCGTTACCTGATCAGTGCGCTGCGCTGTGATCGTCCAGATCTGTGCCGACATGCCCTGCGCGCCGCCATGCAGGCAATGACCCTGCGCATTGCGGGATAGCTGGTATGTCTGCCCGTCGAGCGTGAACTGGCCCTGCGCGACCCGGTTCGCACAGCGCCCCACCATCGCGCCGCAATACTGCATCGCGCCAAGATAGGGCATCAGACTGTCTGACCCGAGAACCAGCGGATAAGGGACACCATCCAGCCGAAGATCCTGCACAATGGCCCCAAGGGTCAGGATTCTGGCTGTGAGCGCTCCATTGCACAGTGTGATCCGTGTAACCGGGTGGCCATCGGCGCGGATTCCGAACCTGTCTGTCATCACGGGCGCTTCAGTCCTGCCGCGCGTGTCACGTTTGCAGATGACGGGCCACAGTCTCGGCGGTGATCCAGCTGATACGAGTGTTCGACTCCTCTGTCACGCCTGCGATATGCGGTGTCGCGATCAGGTGGGGTGCGTCCTTCAGCACCGAGTGGTCGGGCAAAGGCTCGGTCTTGAACACATCGAGCGCGGCCCCGCCCAGATGGCCGGATTTCAGCGCGTCCGCCAGCGCCGTCTCTTCGATGATCCCGCCGCGCGCCGTATTGACCAGCACAGCGCCGCGCTTCATCTGCGCCAGGTGCGCAGCATCCAGCAGGTTGCGGGTGTCATTTGTCAGCGGCACATGCAGGCTGACAGCATCAGCGGCTTGCAGAAGCGGGTCCAGGGTTTCGCAGCGTTGGACTACGTTCCAGGCGGCATGATCTGCAGGCAGGAATGGATCATGGGCCATGATCTTCATGCCAAGCGCTTGTGCGCGCGTGGCAACGGCCTGTGCTATCGCCCCAAAGCCGATCAGCCCCAGAATGCCCCCCGCAACTTCAAGCCCCATCATGCGCTGGCGGGGCCATGCGCCCGCGAGCACGTCACTTGTGCCCAGCCACGCCTTGCGGCGCAGCATCAAGACAGCGGTGATGACATATTCCGCGACCGAGATCGTGTTGCCACCTGTCGCCGGGTAGACCGCGACCCCGTGCGCATTGCAGGCGTCCAGATCGATATTGTCCAGCCCGACGCCAAGCCGCCCGACTGCGACCAGATTGGGGCAAGCGGCGAGCAGCGCCGTGCGCACCTGCGTCCGGTTGCGCACGATCAACCCGCGCGCGTGGGCGCAGGCGGCGTGCAGCCGGTCCGGGTCGTCGACCAATGTCGTGTCATAGATGACAGAGAAGTCGCGGCGCAGCCAGTCTATGGCCGCGTCGTCCATGAATTCGGAAATCACGATATCATTCATATCCCGCCCCTTTCACGCAGCCGACGCGGCCGTGGTGGTTAACTCGCGCAGGTCAATCACCTGATGCGTGCGGATCGAATGTTCGGCAGCTTCGCCCACCAGAACCGACCAGTAGCCATCGGCAAGGCTGACTTCCGGCTGGCCATGGCCCTTGCGGATCAGGTCCAGAAACCGTGCATGCTGGAAATAGGTGGATCCGTGATGATCGCCCGCGCCAAGGATCTGCGCGTCCACCTCGACCACATCGCGGATCTCGCGCTTGGTGGCGCGGTCCGAGATCACGAATTCCGAATGACGCTCTTGCCCATCCGGGGCAAACCGCGCAGGCCCCGGCACGCAGGCATCCAGACGCGCCTTGTCGCCAGTGACCGAGACGACTTCCTGCCAATACGAGCCCTCGGCGAACATGCACAGTTCCAGCATCGCGCGGGTACCATTTGCAAAATCGACCGTCACGAAGCCATGATCGACGATATCGGGCACGCGCCCGTCATAGCGTTCCTCGCGATGGTTCACATCCGCCCCGCCCGACGCATAAACGCGGACCGGATCGGACCCCAGCAGCAGCCGCATCAGATCGAAGAAATGGCAGCATTTCTCGACCATCGTGCCGCCTGTGCGCGCATTGAAGCGGTTCCAGTCGCCGACTTTTTCCAGAAACGGAAAGCGATGCTCGCGGATCGAGACCATGCGCGATGTGCCCGCGCGCCCCTCTTGCAAAGCCGCGCGCAACCGTTCGACCGGGGGCATGTAGCGATACTCCATCGCGACCCAAACCGGCGCGCGCCGCCCCTCTGCCGCCTGCATCAGCGCGCGGCAGTCAGCGGATGTCGTGGCCAGCGGCTTTTCGCACAGGATCGGCTTGTCTGTCGCCAGCAGATCGCGCATGAGCCCGGCATGCAGGTCATTGGGTGCGGCCAGCACATAGGCATCGCACAGATCCGACCCCAACAGCGCGCGGTGGTCGCTGAACGCTTGCGCGCCCGCCAAAGCGGCGGCCTGTGCGCGCATCCCCTCATCCGGGTCGCAGACAGCCGTGACCTGCGCGCCTTCCAGCAGGGCGATATTGCGCATATGCTCCTGGCCCATCATGCCAGAGCCGATGATCCCGTAACGGATGGGTGCCATCCCCTCTATCCTTTCTTGCGCCGGGTCAGTTCAGGGTCAGCCCGGCATCGACGATGAAATCCTGTCCCGTGCAGCCTGCACTTGCGCTTGACGCAAGAAACAGCACCATGGGCGTGACATGCTTCGGTTCCAGCCGGTATTTCAGCGCCTGAAGCGCCAGAAATTCGGCGTTCTTTTCCGGGGTCAGCCAGAGCTTCGCCTGACGCTCGGTCAGGATCGCGCCGGGCACGACAGAATTGACGCGCACCCCCTGCGGCCCCAGTTCCTGCGCCAGCGTCCGGGTCAGACCGTGGATCGCGGCCTTGGCAGTGGTGTAGCCCAGAAGCCCCGGCCGCCCGCGCATCCAACTGATCGAGCCCATATTGATAATGCTCCCGCCCCCGGCCGCGACCATCCCCGGCAGCACGGCTTGCGCGGCAAAGACATGGTGCGACAGGTTCGTCGCCATGCAGTCGCGCCAATAGTCCGGGGTCAGTTCGGTGAAATCATGGCGATCATCGCGCGCGGCATTGTTCACCAGCACTGTGAACGGGCCCGTTTCCTGCGCCAGATCTGCGATGATCTGGGGCAGCACATCCAGATCGCGCAGATCGGTCTGGCGGAAGATGGCCCCGGTCTCGGTGGCCAGTTCTGCGCCAGCCGCTCTGTCCAGATCGA
>SKSL01000054.1 GCA_007123015.1 Natronohydrobacter sp.
CGCTGCGGCGCGAGGGGCTTGAGGCGGCGGCCCTGATCGCAGGGCGGCTGCTCTCGATTGTCGCAGTGACACTGGCGCTGCTGGCCACGTTGTCCCCCTTTGATCTGGTCTCGGGCCTGCGCGCGCTGCGGGTGCCTGTGCTGATGACCGACCTTGCCCTGCTGACCCTGCGCTATCTTGATGAGCTCACAGCAGAATTGCGCCGCAGTGCGGTTGCGCGCCGCATGCGCGGCGGCGGGCAGGGCTGGCGGGCGCTTTCTGATCATGCGCAAAGTCTGGCCACCAGTCTGATCCGCGCGCAGGCCCGATCCGAGCGGCTTTGGGCCGCAATGCGGTTGCGCGGTTATGGCGCAGGACCTGAAACTGCGCTGCCGCCCTTGCAATTCCCGGAACGGCTGGCCATCGCCAGCGCTGTGATTCTGGCAATCGGGGTGATATGGCTGGACCGGATCTTGTGAGCGTCTTGCGCTGTGAGGCGCTTTCAGTGGGTTGGCCAAGCCATGCGCCTGTGCTGCGCGATCTGACCTTCAGCATCGCGCCGGGGGCGCATGTCGGGCTTGTGGGGCCGAATGGCGCTGGCAAGACCTCGCTTTTCCACACCATCGCCGGCGTGCTGCCAGCACAAGCCGGGGCTGTGCTGGTCCAGGGCCGCGCGGTCGTGCCGGGGCAGTTCAGACCAGAAACTGCGCTGGTGTTCCAGCAGGCCGAAGATCAGCTTTTCTGTCCCACCTTGATCGAGGATATCTGTTTCGGGCCGCGCAATCTGGGGTTGTCAGACGCAGAGATCCGCGCGCGCGCCGACGACGCGCTGGCGCTCTGCGGGCTGACCGGCTTGGAGGACCGACCTGTCCATCACCTCTCGGGTGGGGAGAAGCGCCGCGCTTGCATTGCAGGCGCGCTGGTCATGCGGCCCGAATTGATGCTGCTTGATGAACCTTCGGCCGCGCTGGACATGCGTCAACGCCGACGACTGATCGCACTGTTGCAAGGCATCGGTCAGGCGCTGCTGATCGCCAGCCACGATCTGGAACTGGTGCTGGAGCTTTGCCCGCGTGTGATCGTCATCGACCAGGGCCGCATGTGCGCAGATGGCCCCGCACGCGAGGTCCTGGGCGATGCGCAGCTGATGGCCGCGCATGGGCAGGAAGTGCCGCATTCGCTGACACCCCATGACAGTGCCGGGCATGTGCATGTCAAAAACGCGCCCTGACCGATAGCGGCCCGGTCAAGTCATGACCATCGCAGGGCTGTCACAGTGCAGATGCAGCGCTATTGGTTGTCTGGCACGCTGGTCGCTGCAGCCGGGGCCCTTCATGGCAGCAAGCGCGGCCAGATCTTGCTGCAGGACTGCTATTGATGACCCGTTTTGTCGGCGCGACGCGCCTGCTCAGACAGCTGTCGAATGGCGGGCCGTGCTGCCTGCAAGATAGCTGTCGAACGCGGCCGCTGCGAGGCGCACCAGCGGGCGGCCCCGGTCGGTCATTGTCACCTGACCGTTGCGGATGGCGACAAGACCATCTGCCTGCATCTCGGCAAGCCCCTCAGCCGCGTCGCGCCACCAGTCGGCAGGTGCAGCATGTTTCGCGCCGATGGCATCGGCATCGACATGCCCGTCGCACATCAGCCGCTCGATCACCTCGGCGCGCAAGCGATCCTCACCGACAAAGGCCCGGCCCTTCGCGACGGGCAGATGGCCCGTTTCGACAGCGCGCGCCCATGCGCCGGTCTCGGCAATATTCTGCAGATAGCCCGCAGGCGTCCGCCCGATCGAGGTCGCGCCGATGCCGATCAGAGTTTCGGCCTGATCCGTGGTGTAGCCCTGGAAATTCCGCCGCAGCCAGCCCTCGCGCGCAGCAATCGCCAGATCATCGTCAGGCAGGGCGAAATGATCCAGCCCGATGGCCACATAGCCCTCGGTCGCCAGCGCTTCGGCTGCTGCACTGGCTTGGGCTGCGCGTTCTTCGGCACCGGGCAAGGCGTCTTCCGGGATCATGCGCTGATTCTTGGCCATCCAGGGCACATGCGCATAGCCGAACAGCGCCACCCGGTCCGGGCGCATCCCGGCGCTGAGTTTCACAGTCTCGATCAGGCTATCGACTGTCTGATAGGGCAGGCCATAGATCAGGTCGAAATTGATCCCCGACACTCCGCCCGCGCGCAATTCTTCGACTGACCTGCGCACCATCGCAGGCGGCTGCACCCGGTTGATCGCCTTTTGCACTTTCACATCGAATTCCTGCACACCGAAACTGGCGCGTGTGAAGCCCAGCGCGCCGATGCGCGCGGCCATCTCGGGGGTCAGCGTGCGCGGATCGCTCTCGATGGCGATCTCAGCCTCCGGGGCGAAATCCCAGAGTGCGCGGATATCGTCCATCACTATGGCCAGATCGTCTGGCGAGAGCGCAGTGGGCGTGCCACCGCCCCAATGCAGATGCGACACTTTCATGCGTGCAGGCAGCGCATCGGCGGTCAGCGCGACTTCCTTGCGCAGTGTCGCGACGTAATCGGCGACAGGGTCATAGCGCGCGGCCAGTTTCATGTTGCAGCCGCAATACCAGCACATCTGCCGACAAAACGGCACATGCAGATAGAGTGAGACAGGTGCCAAGGGGTCCAGCGCGGCCAGCCAGTCGCGATAGCAGGCCTCATCGACATCCTTCGCAAAATGCGGCGCCGTTGGATAGCTTGTGTAGCGCGGCGAGGCACGGCGGGCGTAGCGGTCGATGACAGGGTCCATATGCGGGCCTTTCCGGACAGGGTAAAGCGCGGGTCCGGGCGTCCGGACAGACATGATGCGCAAACGAGTTCAGATCAGCTTAGAGCACGATCTGTCAGATTTCTTTGACATGTGTCAATGCGTGCTTGCGCGTGCCCGCGATGCTGTCGAGCAACATCACCTTGGGCCAAAGCGGCACAGGCTCCGCGCGCTATTGTTACGACGGGGCTGCGCATGGGTCAGGGTCAGGGTGTGCCGGGCTATGCCGATAACGAATAGACCCCTGTCCATGACATTGACCAAGCAGATCATGGTCCCGCGCCCCCCTCACGCCAAAGCCAGACTGGCGCCGCAGCGCTGCCTGTGTCGTCGCCAGAGCGGTGGCGCAGGTCCACGCGCAATTCGACGACCGCTCGCGGGTCTTGACGTGTCAGAAGGAAACTCGCGCGCAATGTGTCGGGCTCGGATGACAAGGCGTGCAATGTCTGACCCGACACTTCTGCACCCTCGGGCGCAGAGATTATCAGCGCCAGCGCCTCGGGGGCAGGTAGATCCGCGCCTTGCACAGGCACATAGTCAATCACAAATCGCCGCGCGTCCCGTTGGCTGGGCTCGATCCCCGAAGCCTGCCGAAGCGGCTGCAGGATCAGCGCTGGATCAGCCTCTGGCAGCGCGTCCAGACCCGCAGGCTGCCAGCGCAAGCGATAGGCGAAACGGTGCTCCTGTCCGGGCACAAGCGGGTGTGCAGGGCGCCAGAACGCGGCGATATTATCGGCAAATTCATCAATCGTGGGTATTTCCAACAGCATGACAGCCCCTGCACCCCAATCGCCCACAGGCTCGACCACCGCAGAGGGGCGGCGGTGATAGGCGGCCTCGTCATCGCGGAACCGCTCGAACTGGTCAGGCGATTGCATCAGCCCGAAGCGGCGCGGCGCTATGTCGGCAAAAGCGGAGAGTTGCACGCTCGCAGGGTTGGTCAGGGGCCGCCACAGCCGTTCCCCGGCACCATTGTCGATCAGCAGCACATCGCTGTCATGCACCGCTGGCCGGAAATCATCCAGACCTGCAGGCCCCATATCCGAATGCTGAAACATCGAGGTCAAGGGCGCGATCCCGGCATCATGCAGCGCCTCGCGCGGGAACAGATGCAAGGCACAGTCCATCACAGTGTCCGGCGCATCCGCGCGGCCCGGTGTGACGCGCGCAATCAGCGCGGCCGCCGCGCGTGGGCTGTCGATCACACAGCCCAGATCCAACCTGCCCGGACCAGTGCCCAGCACGACAATGTGCCGGATGACCGGGAATTCTTCAGGATCAGGCCCCCCTGTGCCAAGTGCGAGAGCGCGCGCAGACAGCCCATAGACAGCATCGCGCGCAAGGGCGCGGAAATAGCTGGCGCCCTGAAAAACGATCAGTTCGTCAAGGCGGTCATCAGCATTCAACGGATAGAGCACTCTGAGACCGGAAAACCCGGCCTCTAGATGCGGGTGATCGGGTGGGGTGTCCGGGAAATACCGCCTGTCGAAGTCAAACAGCCCTGCGCTGAGCTGTGGTGCCGGATCGCCTTCGGCAAAGCTTATACCGACCGGATCGGGGAACAGCCAGCCGGGTGGCAGCAGATCCGCGCGGAACTGATGGCCCAGCGGCAAGCGTCCGGCCCGCCCTTCGATCGGGCGAATGGCGCGGTGGCTGTCATAGGTCAGATCGTCAAAAGGGGGCGGCAGGCGGCGCGCGTTGGGTGCATAAGCCGCATCTGCAAGCGCGCGCGCGGCAGTGATCACGGCCTGAGCGCTGTCAAGGGCGCTCGACGCCGCCACAGGTCGGCCCCAGCCCGCAGCGCTGCTGGCCAGCGAAAGGGTCGCGGCGCTGCGCATCAGAAACCCCCGGCGCGTCATGCGGCACTCTGGCGGGCCAGCGGCGCTGCGGGCTGGGACTGGTCTTCGGCCAGTTGCAGAACCATCAGCTGGTAGCGCATGAACCCGGCGCGATAGGCATTGGTCAAGGCGTTGCCTCCGATAATATTGGCAAAAAGCGGCACGCGCGCCAGCCCGAGCGCATCGGCCACAGGTCCGATCACCCGCAGCGCGCGGTCGCGCAGACGATCAAGTCTCAGAAGCGGTGTCAGGTCAGTGACCGAGATCACGCGAAAGCCCTGCGCCTTTGCGTCCGCGATCAGGCTGCTGGCCGGGCTGACATGGCCCAGATGCCAGCCGCGCTGAAACGCGTCGATCAGTCTGGCCGCGTCAGGCGCGGTGCTGGCCGCAAGGTCATCGCTCAGCATGTCATCAGCGATGATCAGAACGCCGCCCGGCCGCAGATGCAGCTGCACAGCGCGCAGGAAACTGGCGGCGCTGTCACAATGCACATGGCTCTCGATGGCCAAGGCCAGATCTGCAGGGGGCAGGGTCGTGGGCAGCGCGAAATCCGAGTGCAGGATGCTGACGCGCCCCCGCAAGTGCCGCGCGTCCAGGTGCTGCTGCGCGATCTGGGCTTGCGCGGCGCTGAGCGTCAGACCGCCCAGTCTTGCCTCTGGCCACTGCCGGGCAAGGTGCAACAGGGTTCCCCCCACACCACAGCCCAGATCACGCACTTGCGCCGGGGCCTGGCCGAGGGCCTGTTCAGCGGCTTCGGCGACCAGCGCGTTGATATGCGCAGCGGCCCCGACTGTGCTGGTCACCCCCGGCCCCCAGAGCGGGCGGTGGATCGCGAGCGCCGCGCCACTGCCCCCGACCCGCAGGAAACGCCCGGTACTGGCATCGTAATAGCGCTTGATGTCGTCATGCCTCCGCGCGCTGGTCACTTCGGGCCGCTGATCAAGCCAGGGCACCAGCCACGGCGCGCAGAGCAAGGGCAGCGTCACGGGCATCACCAGCAGCCCCGCCAGCAGAGCGGCCGTCATGGTCTCGCCAATCAGGGCCTGCGGGGCCATGACAGCACCTGTGATGGCAAGTCCTGCAAGCACGGGGATGCGGCCTGTGCCGTATGCCTGCCCCTGCACGACGCCGGAAGGCAGCCAGCCACTATCGCGCCCCAGCGCCACGGAACCGACAAACCCTGTGCGGCGCAGCATAGCGAGCGGCGCAAACAAGGTCGAGAGAGCAAGCTCTGCCCAGAGCGCTCGCCAGACAATCGCGCGCCGTCGACGCGTGCGCAGCTTGCGGTAGATGTCCAGCAGCCCCGCCAGTTTCGGCACCATCAACAGCCCCAGCATCGCCGCCAGTGGCAGCAGCGCGGCCGCCGTGGCATGCACAGCGCCGGACCCGAACAGCAGGACCAGCGCCAGCCATATTGGTGCTGACAGGTAGCTCTGGATCCCTGCGGCCAGATGCAGCCGGCTGGCCGGGTGCAGCCCCTTCGCGCCGATGACGCGCAGATGTTGCAGATTGCCCTGCGCCCAGCGCCGATCGCGTCTGAAATGGGCCGCGACCGTCTCGGGCGCATCTTCGAAGCTGCCCCGATTGTCCGGGTCGATCTGAACGGTCCAGCCAGAACGGCGCAGAAACGCGGCCTCGACAAAATCATGGCTAAGCATCGGCCCGCCCCAGGGTGCCCTGCCGGGCAAATCTGGCAGCTTCGTGATCTCGGCGAAAGCGCGAGTGCGGATCAGCGCGTTATGGCCCCAGAAATTGCCTGTATCGCCGCTCAGCCGCGACAGGCCGCGCGCAAAGACCGGACCGCAAAGCCGCCCGGACAGCCGCTGCAACCGGGCAAAACGGCTTGCGCCGGGGCGCAGGCGGATCGCGGCCTGAACCAGCCCCAGCTGCGGCGCAGTGGCCATCTGCGCGCGCAGGTCAGCCAGCCGTTCGGCGCTGAAACCGCTATCGGCATCCAGCATCAGCATCGTCTCGAACGAGGCCCCATGCTGCGTGAACCAGTCGCGCAGATTGCCGGGTTTGCGACCTGTTGGGGCAACGCGGTTGCGATAGCGCAGCCCCAGCGACAGAAGCGGTGCCAGCGCTGCGCGCTCGGCCCGCAGTGCCTTTGGGTCGGTCGTGTCCGACAGCACGAAAATCGTGCAGTCATGGGCCTGCCCTGTGGCATCGAGCGCGCGCAATGTCTGGCGCAATCGCGCAGCAAGGGGCGTTGGGTCTTCACCGCATATCGTCCAGAGCAAGGCACAGCGCCCCGGCGATACTGTAGCCTTTGCGGGGGACGGGGCAGGGGTCGCCATACCCGTGATGGCCGTCACAGAAGACCCCGCGAGCCCCGCTGCGTTGAGCGTGAAGAGCACTGTCACCAGCACCACAAGCGCCGGATGGGTTTGCTGCAGGTCGATACCCCAGAGCAAGGCCAGCGCCAGCACTGCGGTCATGATCAGAGCCGCGGCAAGCTGCTGCAGCCTGGCGCGGGGCAGCGCGGTCATGTCACGACCCGACCGGCGGCCAGATACGCCGCATCACCCCGTCGCGGCGGATCATGTGCCACAGCGCCGCCGCGACATGCGCGATGATTAGCGCGACCAGAAAAACCCGGCCATAATGATGGACGGTCTGCGCAAAATCCGCCAGCGCGTCGGAGCGCGGCACGAACGTCGGGGCACCGATTGCGTCCAGCATCTCGACTGGAAAGCCACCGGCCCGCACGCGTACATATCCGCTGACCGACATCACCAGAAGCATGCCATACAGACCCCAATGCCCGAATTTTGCAGCTTTCTGCTGCCAGCCCGACACGCTTGCAGGCAAAGGCGGCGGCGGCGAGATCGCCCGCCAGATCAACCGCGCCACCACGAGCGCAAAAATGATCACGCCCCCGTTCTTATGCAGGATGAACAGCAGATCCTGCGTTGGCCGCGCAAGCCCTTCGCGCAGCATGATCGCGCCAATCGGGATCGTCGAGAGGATCAGGACAGCGCTGACCCAATGCAGGACGCGCGTGGTGCTACTGTAGCGCTGGACGGACTGGCTATTCGTTTTGCTCATCGGTGCTTTGATCACGCTCTAGGAGGACGAACATTTCAGATATCGCTCATGAGGGTGTGGGCGTTGAACGAAAAGGCAAGGCGCTGCGGGGACTATGCCCCTTTTCAACTGGCAAATATGCCTATCTTTCACGGCTTCGTGACATAACTGCCCTGTTTGCTTTGATAATTGCTGTCGCAGACTAGCTTTCCGCGCATGGTCAAGTCGATGATCACTGCAATGCGCCGGAATGCGGGTATGCGTTCTGCAACCGAGGTGAGGCCGCAAGCCCTCGCGCTTGTCGTCCTGTTGGTGCCTCTGGCCGGGCTGGGTGCGGCGGGGCTTGCCCATGTCGGGGGTGCTGCGCAACCATTGCATGCGGCGCTGCTGACATGGGGGCTGGCCACTGCGGGCGGTCTGATCATCCTGCAAGCACTGGAACGGATGAACTACCCCCATTCCCGACTGGGTGTCTGCAACATCATGACCCTTCTGCGGGCGGCTGCAATCACTATGCTGGCCGGGCTGTTGGCCACGCCCGAAGTGCTGCACCCAGAGACCGGGCTGGGCTGGGCGCTGGTCGTTCTGGCGGTGATTACCCTGATGCTGGACGGGGTCGATGGCTGGGCCGCGCGGCGTTCGGGGCTGCGTTCTGAATTCGGCGCGCGCTTCGACATGGAGGCCGATGTCGGCTTTGCCATCGTCATGGCCGCTCTGGCATGGCAAAGCGGTCAGGTGGGCATCTGGTTTCTGGCGCTGGGGCTGCTGCGTCCTGCCTTTTTGCTGGCCGCCTTGCTGTTGCCCGCGTTGCGCCATCCTTTGCCCGACGCCTATTGGCGCAAGAGCATTGCCGCTGTGCAAATGGGGGTTCAAGTTGCCATTCTGACCCCGATCATCGCGCCGACAGTCGCGCAGCTGCTGGGGGCCAGCCTGCTGCTGGGGGTCGCACTTGGCTTCGCAGTCGATATTCGCTGGCTGTTGACCCGCGCGCAGCGCGATGCCTGCGCGGCACAGGCATGATCACCGCGGCCATGATCAGGTACGCTCTGATGCGATTGGTCGCGGCGACAGCGATCCTGTTTCTGGTGCTGATCCAGCCAAATCATCCGGCTGCGATGACTTGGGGTGCGCTGGCCCTATTCCCACTGGAATTGCCGGTCATTCTGGCCGCGCTGGTTGTTCTGGGGCGCGGGCGGGCGAGCGCGATGTTCCGCGCCGCTCTGGTCGCTGTGCTGCTGGTGATCGCTGTCCTGAAAACTGCCGATTACGCCACGTTCATCGCGTTCAACCGTGGTTTCAATATCGCTGTCGATCTGAGCCTTGTCTCTGCCGCATGGACACTTGGCCAAGGCACGATCGGCATGCCTCTGGCTGCCTTGGCGGTCTTCGCGGCAAGTGTTGCCGTGGTGCTGTCGGGCGTGGCGCTCTGGTGGGCGACCGGGGTCTGGGCCAGTTTGTCTGCGCCGCGCCCGGTCCGGATCGGGGCGGTGGTGCTGCTGGTCCCTGCCGTCGCGCTGGCCGTGGCCGAAATCGGGCAGGCGCGGCGCGCTTGGAACTTGCCACCAGAGCTGCGCGCTGCAATCCCCGGCGCTGCGTTTACAGCCCGCGTCGGGCTGGAGCGGGTCGCGCAATTCCGTGACACCCGCGCCGATCTGGCGCAGTTTCGCGCTGCTGCTGCGCTGGATCCGATGCGCAAGGCCGAACCGCTTTTCGACCATCTGGGCATGACCGACCTGATCTTGGTCTATGTTGAAAGCTATGGCCGGTCGAGCTTCGAGAACCCGCTCTATCGTGACACGCATACGGGCACCTTGCGCCAGATCGAGGCCGATCTTGGAGCGCGCGGGCTTGCCATGCGGTCGGGCTGGGCAACAGCGCCCATGGTCGGCGGGCAAAGCTGGCTCGCGCATGGATCGGTCGCAACCGGGTTGTGGTTGAACAGTCAGGGCCGGTATCGGGCGGCTCTGGCCAGTGACCGGCAGACCTTGCTGCATTTCGCGCAAACCGAAGGCCGCCGCACAGTTGCGATCAAACCGGCCCATGTCTTTCCATGGCCAGAGGGCGATTTCTTCGGCTTTGATGCCATCTATAACGCGGCTGATCTGGGCTATCAGGGCGATCCGTTCAACTGGGTCACAATGCCCGATCAGTTCACCATGACAGCGCTGGACCGGCTGGAACGCGACCAGCCCCAAGGCACCCGGACACCGCTGGTGGCGCAAGTGGCGCTGGTGTCGTCGCATGCGCCCTGGGTTCCTATTCCGCCGCTGATCGCATGGGAAGCTGTCGGTGATGGCAGTATTTTCAGCCAATGGGCGAATGAGGGCGATCCGCCCGAAGTGGTCTGGCGCGATCATGACCGAGTGCGCGACCAGTTCCGGCTGGCTGTGGATTACAGTCTGCAGGTCATGGGATCCTGGGCTGCGCGCCATGCTGATGATCCGCCGCTGCTGATCATGCTGGGCGATCATGAGCCTGCGCGCTTTGTGGCGCAAGTGCCGGGCTATGATGTGCCGATCCATGTCATCGGCCCGCCCGCTCTGGTCGACCGCTTCGCAGACTTGGGCTGGACCCCCGGCATGATCCCCGATCCTGCAACACAGAGCCTCCGGATGGACGGCTTGCGCGATGCGCTGCTGGGCGTTCTGAGCAGCGGTGCCCAATGACCCGGCCTTTCTGGGTGCTGATCTTGCGGCTTGGCGTCACGTTGCTTGCGCTGGTCCTGATCGCCCGCGCGTTGGGCACAGAGGCCATTGTCGTTGCTCTGCGTAACACACAGCCCCTATGGGTTGGCCTGGCCGTGGGCGCGCTGGCCAGTCAGATCGCGCTTTCAGCCCTGCGCTGGCAAGAGACGGCGCGCGCCCTCGGGCTGGCCTTTCCGCGCGGTCTGGCCTTGCGCGAATATTGGCTGGCCGTGCTGGGCAATACAGTGCTGCCGGGGGGCGTTCTGGGCGATGTGGGGCGCGCCGTGCGGATGCAGGGGCAGGCGGGTCTGGCGGCGGCCGCGGAAACTGTCGTGATCGAACGGCTGGCAGGGCAGCTGGCCCTGGGCTTTGTGACCTGTGCAGGGCTGGCGCTCTGGCTCGCGCCGCATCCCGCTGCTTTTGCTGCCAGCGCAGGCGGGATCGGGTTGGCCGGGATGATCTGGCTTGTGCTCTGGCAAGCGGGCCGTATGCCGGGCCGCGCAGGCCGGGTGGGCGCGCGGTTGCGTCTTGCATGGTGGGCTGAGCGTATCTGGCAACGGCAACTGGGCCTGAGTGCGGCGATCCTGCTCAGCAATCTGCTGGGCTTCTGGGCCGCTGCGCAGGCTGTTGGCATCGCGCTCGACTTGCGCGCGGCGGTGTTCCTGCTGCCTCTGACCCTGATGGCCATGCTTGTGCCGCTGTCGATCAATGGCTGGGGCCTGCGCGAAGGGGCCGCGGCGGCGCTCTGGCCCATCGCGGGGGTCGCCGCCTCTGATGCGGTTGCGGCCAGCCTGCTCTTCGGCATCGCGGCCCTGATCGCGGCCGTGCCGGGCACATTTGGGCTGCTCTACAAATCCCGCGCCAAGGTGACGGCTGACTGAACTGGCGCTGCCCGCCGAATGTGCAGCCACTTGGCCCGCGCGTCAGACTGCGCCAAGGCGCAAACGGATTTTGCCTTGCCGTTGGCCTTTCACGCCTTACTCTAGCACTAGGCGGGTATCGCGACAGCTGCATGACAGGGAAGACAGGGCTCTAATTCTTGGCAGACGTCCATCTGGAACATATCGACAAGTCTTTTGGTCCTGCGCAGGTTCTGACCGATATCTCGCTCGATATCGCTGATCAGGAATTCGTCGTCCTTGTTGGCCCTTCTGGCTGCGGCAAATCAACATTGTTACGGCTGGTCGCTGGTCTGGACAGTGTCAGCAGTGGTGACATCCGGTTCGGTGCCACATCCGTCAAGGATCTGTCCCCCGGCGAGCGCAATGTTGCGATGGTGTTTCAGAATTACGCGCTCTACCCACATCTGACCGTTGCGGCCAATATCGGCTTCGGTCTGCGCCGTATGCGCATGACGCGCCAGCAGAAGCGCGCGGCGGTGCTGGATGTCGCGCGCCTGCTTGAAATCGAAGAACTGCTCAGCCGACGCCCGGCAGCGCTGTCAGGCGGGCAGCGCCAGCGCGTGGCGATGGGCCGGGCGATCATCCGCGAACCTGCCGTGTTTCTGTTTGATGAGCCGCTCTCCAACCTGGACGCCCGGCTGCGGATGCAGATGCGCAGCGAAATCCGCGCGCTGCATCGCAAGCGCCCGACGACCACGCTGTATGTGACCCATGATCAAACCGAGGCCATGACCATGGGCGACAGGGTCGTGGTGCTGAACAAGGGCCGGATCGAGCAGATCGGCACCCCGTCCGAGATTTACAACCAGCCGCGCAGTTGCTTTGTCGCAGGGTTTATCGGCATGCCCCCGATGAATATGATCCCCATACGCCGCAGCGAAGATGCGCTCTGGATCGGCGCATATAGGCTTCCGCTCTCGGACGCGCAGCAGCGCGCCCTGGCCGGATATTCCAACCGCGACTTGATCCTGGGTCTGCGCCCTGAACATCTGCGCCTGCGTCCGACCTCGGGGGGTGTTCCGGCAGTTGTCGACCATATTGAGCCGACTGGCAGCGAAACGCTGGTCTATGTGCATCATGACGCGCAGCGCCTGTGCCTGCGCGCCGCCCCGGATGTGGCGCCGCAACCCGGCGCGCAGGTGCATCTGGATTTCACCCTTGAGCGGGCCGTGATCTTCGATCCCGAAACCGAGCTTGCCTTGCCCCAAGCTGCGGCCCATGCCGCATAATCAGGAGACCCGATATGACTTTTCGCGCAATCCCCGCAGCCTTTGCCCTGCTGGCCACCACTGCCCCTGTCTGGGCAGAGGATCTGATCACACGCAACCGTGTCGGCCCTGCAGATGCGCCCAATGCCCTGACCTTCCGTCTGACGGCCTTTGATCTCTATAGTGCGGATCCGGCCACAGCTGCGCATTTCGGGGATTTGTTCACGGATTTCATTCTGGCCCATCCCGGCTGGCGTATCGACACACAATTGCAGACCGGGGCCATCGCGCAGGAACAGGCCCGGATCATCGAACAGACCCGTGCCGGGCGCGGGCCGGATTGTGCGATGATCGACAGCTCGCAACTGGCGACGTTCAAAGAGGCCGGGTTGCTGGCCCCGATGACCCCGTTTTTCACCCAAGAGCAGATTGACGATCTGTTCCCCTTCGTGCGCGAGGGCGTGACCGACGCGAATGGCGATATCGCAGCCCTGTGGTGGTTCACGGATCTGCGCGTGCTCTACCGCGATGTGACGCTGGTGCCCGAGCCGCCGCAGACATGGGCCGACCTGCAGCAGGCCGCAGAAGTGGTGGCCGCTCAGGGGCTTGAAGGGATCTTGTTCAATGCCGGGCGCGACGAGGCCTCGGCCTTCGACTGGCTTGCGCATTTCTGGGCGCAGGGCGGCGAGTTGGTGGATGACACAGGCCGCCCGGTGTTTTTCGAAGGCGAGAACCGCGAGAAATTCCTGTCAGCCGTCGCCTTCTTCGCTGATCTGGTTGAGAGCGGGGCCGCACCGCGCCGGGTCACAGCGCTGAGCAGCTATGACGACCTGCTGGCCTCTGCAGTTGCGGGCAGCACAGGCATGTTCATCGGCGGCAACTGGATGTACAATCAGATCCAGATCACCATGCCCCCGGAACAGGCCGCGAATTGGGCCGTATCGGAATTGCCCGGACCGACCCCAGAGCAGCGGGCGACGGGCACCGGGGGCTGGACCATTGCCGCGCTGACTGATGACCCGGCGAAAACCGAGATCTGCGCAGGTATCGCACAGCTTTATGCTGGGCCGGGCAATGCGTTTCAGGGGTTGCTGCCCACGTCCGTTTCGCTGTTCGAAGAGTTCGAAACCTTTGCCGGGCCGGAATTCGACGTCTTTGTCAGCGCGCTGCAGAACGGTCGTGCGCGCCCCAGCGTGCCGATCTATCCCGAAATCTCGAACCAGATCCAGATTCTGCTGGGCAATGTCCTCTCGGGCTCCATGACTGCCGAGGCCGCGCTTGATGAGGCCGCCGCCGAAGTCATGGCCGCCTACGAAAGGCTCTGAGCCCTTGCCGAACGCGCCCCGGATCGCCCCACCTGTGAGCGCAGCGCGCCCGGCTGGCAAGCTGCGCGGCGCGCGCGCCTTGTCCGGGCCACTGCCATGGCTTCTGCCCGCGCTGATCATGCTGGGGCTGTTCTATCTCTATCCGATTGCCGAAGCGCTGCGCCTGGCCTTCACCGATGCGCGGCTCTTCGATCAGGCCACAGAGCCTTCGCTCGACTCGATCCGGCGGGTCAGCCAGAGCGCGGCCCTGCCGGTCATCTTGCAAAACACCTTGGTCTATACTGTGGCCAGTGTTCTGGGCCAGCTTGGTCTTGGCATGGCAATCGCCATTCTGGTAGTGCGCGCTGAACGTGCCCGGCTGCGCGGGACCATGGCGCTGCGGACATTGGTTCTGGCCGCCTGGGTGATCCCGGCCATCGCGAACGGGGTCATCTGGCAATTGCTGTTCTCGGAAGCCCCCTTCGGTGCGATCAATTCGGCCTTGCGGATGGTGGGCTTTGCACCTGTGGCGTGGTTGTCCGATCCGTCCAATGCGATGCTCTCGGCCGTGATTGCGACTATCTGGCAAGGCACGGCCTATTCGATGATCCTGCTCTATGCTGCGCTGAAATCGATTGATCCGGCGCTCAATGAGGCCGCCGCCATCGATAACGCCACTGGCTTCGAGCGCTTCTGGTTCATCACCCTGCCGCATCTGCGCGCTGCGCTTCTGGTCAATGCGATCCTGATCCTGATCATGACGCTGAACATGTTCGACACGATCCTGTCGCTGACGGGCGGCGGACCGGGGCGCGCGACGGAAGTGCTGTCGCTCTTTGCCTATAACACTGTGTTCCAAAGCTTCGAACTGGGCCGCGGGGCCGTTCTGTCGATCCTGCTCTTGATCATTTCATTGACCTTGACCGCCGCGATGGTGGTGTTCTTGCCGCGAGAGCGCAAGTAGATGGTGCGCAGCCGGGCAGACAGATGGGGCGATGCGCTGGTCTATCTGGCGATGATCCTGCTCGCGCTCACGTTCCTGCTGCCGCTTCTGTGGCTGCTCTCGCTGGCCTTGCGCACCCCAGCGGAAGTTTTCATGGGGGCTGCGCGCTTTGTCCCCGAGGCCCCGACGCTCGATAATTTCCGCACAGTGCTGCGCGACGGTGGCTTTCAGACCTATATCTGGAATACTGTCAAATTGTCGGCCCTTGGCGCCGCCGGCGCTGTCGCCTTCGCGGCCCCTGCGGCCTATGCGTTTTCCCGGATGCGCTTTCGGGGCAAAGGGGCGATGATGCTGGGGATCCTGTCTGTGCAGATGATTTCCGGGCTGGTGGTGCTGATCCCCCTCTATCGCATGATGGATCGGTTGAACCTGCTCGAAACACATCTGGGCACGACCCTGCTCTATATCGCGGCGGGGATCCCAGTGACAGTCTGGCTGCTGAAAGTCAGCTTCGACGCGGTGCCGCGCGCACTGGAGGATGCAGCCG
>SKSL01000045.1 GCA_007123015.1 Natronohydrobacter sp.
CAATTCCACCCGCTTCCGCGCGCCGGTCTCTGAAGTGATCAGCGCGAGGCTGGGGGCGACCGGCATCCTGATGCTCTGGGTGCTGATCGTCATGGTGCCGATGGCGCTGATTGTGGGGGTGTTGGCAGGGATGCGCGAAGGCTCACGCACGGATCGCACGCTGTCGACCTTCGCCATCGCCTCGACCGCGACGCCGGAATATGTGTCGGGCGTGGTGTTCATCGCGCTGCTCGCGTCCTCCACAGTGGGGCTGTCGCCGCTGCTGGTCAGTTGGGGCTGGATTGACGGGCCAGTGCTGTTTCAGGGCAATGCGCGCTCAGCCCTGGAACAGATCACCTTCTGGAATTTTGCCCTGCCGGTGATGACCATCGCGCTTTACGGCATGGGCTATGTCGCGCGGATCACGCGCGCCTCGATGACCGAGGTGATGACCCAGCAATATATCCGCACGGCGCGACTCAAGGGGGTGAGTTTCCCCAATATCGTGCTGCGCCATGCCCTTCGAAACGCATTGATCGCGCCTTTCACAGTGATCATGCTGCAAATTCCGTGGCTCTTGAACGGGGTGGTGATTGTCGAGGTGCTGTTCAGCTATCCCGGTTTCGGCTGGACCCTGTTCGAGGCTGCCGCCAATAACGATATCGAACTCTTGCTTGCAGCCTCGGTTGTCGCGGTGCTGGTGGTGCTGGTCACGCAGCTGATCTCGGATATCGGCTATGTCTATCTCAACCCGCGCATCCGCGTAACATAAGGGGGCGTGGAAAAATGGACCCGTTAAGCTGGCTCGACATTCTTGGCCGCCTCTTCATCCAACTTCTGCCGGTCTGGGCAGCGCTGATCGCGCTCTTTGCTATCTCGATCAGGTTCAAGCGCCGCCTTGGCCTCTATGGCAAGCTCTTCGACTCGATCGTCGGCATGATCGGCTTCGCATTGGTCATGTTCTGGGTGTTCGCGGCGCTTTTTGCGAATATGATCATTACCCATGATCCGCTCGCGCAATTCAGCGGGATGCGAAATGCTGCCCCCGGAACCCCGCTGCGCGACCCCGCGGGCGGATATGAGGTGTTTTTGCTCGGCGGCGATGCACTGGCGCGCGATGTGTTTTCACGCATGATCATGGGCGCGCGCGATGTGCTGCGCATTGCCCCCTTTGCGGCGATGATCTCCTTCATGATCGGCATCTCGCTGGGCCTGCCCGCAGGCTATATCGGCGGCAAGCTGGATACCGGGCTGACCTTCGTGGCCAATCTGGTGCTTGCCTTCCCGGTCATCCTGCTCTTCTTCCTGCTGGTCGCGCCCGAAATCCAGAACACTGCCATCCCTCGCGTCATGGCGGGCATCCTGTTCCTGATGCCGGTTCTGTTTTTCACGGTCCTGCTGAACGCGCGCTTTTTCACCCAACCGGCAAAGCGCAACCTCTATGTCGGCGCCGTGCTGGTGATCGGGCTCTGGGCCTATTCGGGTCTGGCCTTCAATATGGACCCGCTGGGCGTCTGGGGCATGTCACCCAATCTCTTGAATGTCTTTGTCGCCGTGGTCTTCGTCAATGCTCCCACAGTGTTCCGGATCGTGCGCGGCATCACGCTTGATATCAAGACCCGCGACTATGTCTCGGCGGCCCAGACCCGGGGCGAGGGGCCGTGGTATATCATGCTGTGGGAAATCCTGCCCAATGCGCGCGGGCCGCTGATCGTCGATTTCTGCCTGCGCATCGGCTACACCACCATCCTGCTGGGCACGCTGGGCTTTTTCGGCCTTGGTGTCGCGCCTGAAAGCCCAGACTGGGGGTCGACCATCAACCAGGGCCGCCGCCTCCTGACGGTCTATCCCCATGCCGCCCTTGCGCCTGCATTGGCGCTGATGTCGCTGGTTCTTGGCCTCAACCTGCTGGCAGATGGTCTGCGCGAAGAAAGTCTGAAGGATTGATGTTCATTTTCTTGCCAGAAATACTCCGGGGGTCCGGGGGCAGCGCCCCCGGCCTTCCCTTGAAGGGAGCAAGCCATGACTGATTGGGACAACTCGAAACCCATCCTGGAGATCGAGAACCTCTCGATTTCCTTCTTCACGCGCCTGCGCGAAATCCCGGCGGTGATGGATTTCTCCTGCACTGTCATGCCGGGCGAGGCGATGGGGCTCGTGGGCGAATCCGGTTGCGGCAAATCCACTGTGGCACTCGGCGTCATGCAGGATCTGGGCGTGAATGGCCGCATCGTAGGCGGGACCATCAAGTTCAAGGGCCGTGATCTGAACACCATGAACGCCGCGGAGCTCGCGAAAATCCGCGGCTCGGAAATCGCGATGATCTATCAGGAACCGATGGCCTCCCTGAACCCGGCGATGAAGATCGGGCGGCAATTGATGGAAGTGCCGATGATCCATCAGAACATGCAGGCGACCGAGGCCCGCGCACGCGCGCGCCAGCTTGTCGCCGATGTGCGCCTGCCCGACCCGGACCGCATCCTCGACGCCTATCCGCACCAGCTTTCGGGCGGCCAGCAGCAGCGCATCGTCATCGCCATGGCGCTGATGGCCAACCCGGCGCTCCTGATCCTCGATGAACCCACAACCGCGCTCGATGTGACGGTCGAGGCCGGGATCGTCGATCTGGTCAAGGAGTTGGGTCGCAAATACGGCACTTCGATGCTGTTCATCAGCCATAATCTCGGGCTGGTGATGGAAACCTGCAACCGGCTTTGCGTCATGTATTCCGGCGAGGCGGTGGAGACGGGCAATATTCGCGACGTCTTTAATAAGATGCGCCATCCCTACACGCAGGCCCTGTTCCGTGCCATCCCGCTGCCGAGCGCCAACAAGGGCTCGCGCCCGCTGCGCGCGATTCCGGGCAATTTTCCTCTGCCGCATGAACGCCCGCCGGGCTGTAATTTCGGGCCTCGCTGTGATTATTTTCAAAAAGGTTTGTGTGACGCAGGCGACATCAAGATGGCCCCGATCACGGGCGATGACCGCCATGACAGCCGCTGCCTGCGCATAGATCAGATCGACTGGAATGCCGCCTGGAGTTCCGACAAGGAAACAGCTGCAACGCAGATCGGCGATGTGGTCCTGCGCATGGATGATGTGCGTAAATATTACGAGGTCGCGGCCTCCAGCCTCTTCTCGGGCGGTGATCCGAAAGTGGTCAAGGCCAATGAAACCCTCAGTTTCGACGCCCGCGAAGGCGAGACCTTGGCCATTGTGGGCGAATCCGGTTGCGGCAAATCCACTTTTGCCAAGGTGCTGATGGGGTTGGAAACGGCAACCTCGGGCAAGATCATGCTGTTTGAAGAGAATGTCCAATCGACGCCCATTCAGGCGCGCAACACCGATACGGTCTCGACCTTGCAGATGGTGTTCCAGAACCCGTTCGACACGCTCAACCCGTCCATGACGGTGGGCGCGCAGATCATCAGAGCGCTGGAAATCTTCAAGGTCGGGAACACGACAGCAGAGCGCGAGGCGCGCATGCTGGAGCTTCTGGATCTGGTCAAGCTGCCGCGCGAATTCGCAACCCGGATGCCGCGCCAGCTCTCGGGTGGACAGAAGCAGCGCGTCGGCATTGCGCGGGCTTTCGCGGGCGATGCCAAGGTCGTGGTCGCCGATGAGCCGGTCTCGGCGCTCGATGTTTCGGTTCAGGCCGCTGTGACGGAACTCTTGATGGACATCCAGCGCAAGAATGGCACGACGCTTCTCTTCATCAGCCATGACCTGTCGATCGTGCGCTATCTGTCGGACCGGGTGATGGTCATGTATCTGGGCCATGTGGTGGAACTCGGCAGCACCGATCAGGTCTTTTCGCCGCCCTATCACCCCTATACGGAAGCGCTTTTGTCAGCAGTGCCTGTGGCCGATACCTCGGTCGAGAAAAAGCGCATCGTCCTCGAAGGTGATATCCCGTCCGCCATGAACCCACCACCGGGTTGCCCGTTCCAGACGCGCTGTCGCTGGAAACCGGAAGTTACCGGGGGCTTATGCGAGACAGAAGTGCCGCCATTACGGACCTTGGCAGGGGGGCATCAGATCAAGTGTCATCTGGCCGAGGACATTCTGGCAAGCATGGAGCCGGTTTTCACAACGGCCCCGGAAGCCGCAGAGTAGGATGCAAGGTTATGCGGTTCAACGCGCTGCGCGTGCTGACACAGGGCCTGAGCGGCAATCGCGGATGGCGGCCCCATTGGCGCAAGCCTGACCTGAAACCCGAATACGATATGGTGATCATTGGCGGTGGCGGGCATGGGCTGGCCACGGCCTATTATCTGGCGAAAAACCACGGGGTCACCAATATCGCCGTATTGGAAAAGGGCTATCTGGGCGGCGGCAATATCGGGCGCAACACGACCATTGTGCGCGCCAATTACTTCCTGCCCGGCAATTCGGAATTCTACAGCCATTCGCTGAAGCTCTGGGAAGGGCTGGAGGCGGATCTGAACTACAACGTGATG
>SKSL01000107.1 GCA_007123015.1 Natronohydrobacter sp.
ACCCGGTCGCTGAGAGAAGGCCCGCCCGGGAAAACATGCGCCTGCTGGTCCGCTTCGATCATCATGCCGTTATGCAGAGATGCGCCGCGGGCCAAGGCGTCATTCCAGGCAATTGGTGCGACAGGCGAGAGCTGTTCCATCTGTTGCCGAAACGCAGTCGCAGATGTGCCGAAGAATTCCAGCGCGCGCGTGATATCGGGCGTGACACCTTGCCCGGTATCCTCATTCAGAATGAGGCGGTCAAATTCACCTGCCGGATCAAGACGCAGGCGGTTGATATATTCGAGGAGTTGCTGCTCAAGAACAGAAGGGGGCTTGGGCTGTGCAGGCATCAGAAGTCTTTACTTGTTTCGTGCAGATCGGCATGTGTCGCTCGGTGACCCTCTGCTAACATGACACAGGCTAATGCCGCGTTGACCTGATCACATTTTTCCAGAAAATTTGCGACCGCGGCCCTTCAGCAACAGCCCCGGCCGGTCACGTTTCGCGGAAAGCCTGCGTGAAGTAATCCGTGAAGGGTTGCAGCAGATAAGTCAGCGGCGTGCGGGGACGTGTCTGCAAAAACGCTTCCACAGGCATGCCGGGCAGCAATGTTTCGCCAAGTCGCGCGACCTCTTCTGCAGAGAGTGTGATTTCCGCGCGGTAATAGGGGAAATTCGTGTTGGGGTCGGTCAGCGCATCGGCCGAGACAAGGATCACCTGACCATTCAGTTCAGGGGTGGTGTTCATCGGGAAAGACGGGAACATCAACCGGACCTGCTGGCCGACTGCGACATCTGCGATATGCACAGTCGGGATCTGCGCCGCGATCACCAGCGGGCGATCCTGCGGCACGATCTGCGCGACCGTATCTGCGGCCCGCAGCACAGCTTGCGGGCTGGTCACTTGCAGTCCCAGGATTGTCCCTGACACAGGCGCGCGAATTTCAAGCCGTGCAACTTGTTCGCTGAGCGCGCGGTGGCGCTGCACCAGTTGCAATTCGGTCATGCCGATCTCGCGCAGCTGGTTATTGGCCTCTTCGCGGCGCTGCGCCAGCAAGCCTAGGCGCTGCAGATCCGTCTCGATCAGGCGTTCTTCTGCCTGCGCCCGCGTCGATGTCAATTCGCCCGCCATCCCGGCCAGCCGGGCTTCTTCGCGCTGCAGGCTGAGCACGCGCGTCGCCTGTGTCAGACCGCGTTCGAAAAGGTCGCTCTGATCCGAAAGCTCCCTGAGGATCAGTTCCTGCTGTTTCTGTAATGCCACCATCTGCGCATCGGTGCCGACGATCTGCGCTGAAATCTGGGCCTTGCGCCGGTCGAGTTGTTCAAGCGTGCGCGAGAGCGTCTCAAGCCGCGCTTCAAACAGACCGATCTGACCTTCGAACTGCTCGGCTGCCTGGGGCGAGGCAGCGGCCAAGGCCTGCAGTTCCTCTGGGATTTCGATCTGCTCCAGACCATCACGCTCGGCTTCCAGCCGGACTCGGCGCGCCGCGACTTCGGACAGCTGCCCCTCGACCACGGCCAGCTCGGCCAGAAGACCTGTGCCATCAAGCCGCATCAGCACATCGCCCTGGCGCACAGTATCGCCTTCGGCGACATGGATTTCGGCGACGACACCGCCATCCGGGTGCTGCACGGCCTGCCGGTTCTGCGCGACCTCGATCTGGCCAGAGGCGATGACAGCGCCCGAGATCGTGGTGGTGACGGACCAGAGGCCGAAGCCGAAGACCAGCACGACCAGCGCGGTCATACCGATCAGCAGCGCTGACCGGGCGCGCATGGCCTTGGCGAGGCTGATCTCGGCCGGGGGCTCGGGTGCAGGTGCTGCAGCAGGTGCCGAGGGGGGCTCTGACCGCGGCTTGGATGCGGCGTCTGAACCGGGCTCGGGGGGGCGTTTGTTCATGTCACACTTCCCTGCGTCGCATTGCGCACGATCTCAGTATGGTTGCGCACCAGACTGCGCAGAACGTCATCGCGCGGCCCGAAAGCGCGGACTTCGCCCTTCTCGAGCATCAGCAGCAGATCGCATTCCTGGATCGCGGCGGGG
Source organism: Natronohydrobacter sp. (assembly GCA_007123015.1). Lineage (GTDB taxonomy): Bacteria > Pseudomonadota > Alphaproteobacteria > Rhodobacterales > Rhodobacteraceae > Roseinatronobacter. The sequence goes on from SKSL01000107.1 coordinate 2,026, forward strand.
CGGTGGGCGATGACCACAACAGCCCCGCCCGCAGCCTTGACCGTGCGGATGGCCGTATTGAGCGCTTGCGTGCCATCATTGTCCAGGTTGGAATTCGGCTCATCCAACACCAGAATGACTGGATCGCCATAGAGCGCACGCGCCAGCCCGATCCGCTGGATCTGGCCGCCTGACAGTTGCCCGCTACCCGCAATGATCGGTGTGTCATAGCCCTGTGGCAGTGCTGTGATCATGTCATGCGCGGCGGCGGCCCGCGCGGCAGCGACGACTTTCTCTGGGTCGGGCATGGGTGACATGCGCGCGATATTCTCGGCGACTGTACCGTCGAGCAGGCTGATGGATTGCGGTAGATAGCCGATTGCGGCGCCCAGCACATCGGGCTCGTATTGTGACAGATCAGCCCCATCAAGCCGTACATGCCCGCCCATCGGCGACAATGCGCCCACGATCATTCGGCCCAGCGTGGATTTCCCGGCACCCGAAGGGCCAATCAATCCCAACGCCTGACCCGGACGCAGCTTGAACGAGACCTGTCGCAGGATCGGGTTGGTCTGCCCTGGCAGCAGGAGCGAGACGGACTCGATATCGAGCACAGCGCGCGGGCGTGGCAGCGCCGTGCGCGGAGGTTCAGGGGGCTGGATACTCAGAAGCTGTTCCAGATTGGCACGGCCTTCACGGGCGCGGGTCAGGATCGCCCATTGGCCGATGGACTGTTCGATGGGCGCGAGCGCGCGCCCCAGGATGATCGAGCCTGCGATCATCGCGCCGGGCGTGAGCTGGTCCTGCAGGACCAGCCAGGCCCCCAGCCCCAGAATGGCCGATTGCAGAAACAGGCGCAGCGTGCGGGTCGAAGTGGTGAACCGCCCCCCAAGATCAAGGCTGGACAGGCTTTTGGCCAGCGCATTCGTCCGGGCCCCCTGCCAACGCCGGAACACTGCGCGGGACATGCCAAGGGCGCGCAGCATCTCGGCCTCGCCTTTCAGCCGGTCGGCCAGACGTTCTGCGCCAACTGTGGCAGAATTCGCCGCAAGGGTTGGTTCCTTGCTCAGGAATTGATTGGCCAGAGCCAGCGTGATCAGCACGGCCGCGCCCGCCAAGGCAAGCCAGCCCAGATAGGGATGGAAGATGAAGATCGCGGTCAGGAAGATCGGGGTCCAGGGCAGGTCCATCAGCGCCGCCGAAAGCGGTGATGTCCAGAAGCGCTGCACTGATTCCAGATCGCGCTGCGCAGAGGCGGCGAGCTGATCGCCCGGTTGGGCCGCCGAGCGCGACAGGGCGGCCGAGAACACGCGCTCATCCATCGTGGCCTGAAACCGCATCCCGATCCGCGCCAACAGGCGCGAGCGGGCATGATCGAGAAACCCCATGACGACGAAAAGAAAGGCCACGATCAGCGAGAGCGCGATCAGCGTGGCCTCGGACCGGCTGCCGAGCACCCGGTCATAGATTTGCAGCATATAGAGCGGGCCTGTCAGCATCAGCAGGTTCACGAAGATACTGAACAGGATCGCGGCCAGTACCAGATGGCGTGTCTTGCGCCGCGCAGTCGCCAGTTCCTCGCGCCCACGCGCTGCGCTGTCTGACCCTGAAGCCTGACCTTTACTGGTCTGCGTCACTCGCCGAACTCCCGATCTGTTGCGCGCGCCTGTCCTGGCGGCGCGACCGTCACTGCGGTTTCATCCGACACAGCGACCATATCCACGTCAAGGCAGGGCGCGACATTTGTGCCGAACAAACCTTCACAACTTGTTTCCCGCTCTACTGCAGCATGTCCCGTCGAGCAAGCATCTAACCTGTCTGAAGGGCTCTTGCAGCAACGGATGCGGGGCTGAATGTGCGAAAATCTTTGTGGGCAAACATGACGATAAACGATTGAGCGACGGAAAGTCACATGCTAGGCCTGACCGTGTTCACTCATGATCACTTTTTCTGGCAAGACGGAGCACAGGCATGGCCCTATTCAAGCTTTTCGGATCAAACCCTCGGGACCCGCTCGAGCAGGGGCTGGATTTCGGACCCTTCGACCCAAGTATCGTACAGTCGACGCCGGGCCGAGTGGTCCTGTTCAACCCGTTCACGGATTACACGATCGATTTCAGCGGGGTTGGTCTTGTCCTGCGCGAATTCCCCTTCTTCCAGATTGGCGGCACGATCACGGGCTTCACGATCAACAATCCGGTTGGCGAGGTCGAACTGGAAGCGTCGAATATCAACTGGAGCTTTGCGCAATTCGCTCAAGCTGCCGATGAGTTGTTTGATCCTTTCTTCTTTGATCAGGAAGAGAGCGCGTTTGTTGCTTTGCTCAGCCAGCAGCCCCTGACCATTGACGCGTCCGAGCGCTTTGCGTTTACCGATATCGAGCTGACAGAGGTCACGTCTTCGAGCAC
>SKSL01000167.1 GCA_007123015.1 Natronohydrobacter sp.
ACCCGCGGCTTGGCGCGATTCTGGAAGAAGTGAAGGCGCGCGAGGATCAGGGCTATGCCTATGACAGCGCGCAGGCCAGTTTCGAGTTGCTCGCGCGGCGTGCTTTGGGGCAGGTGCCGGACTATTTCGAGGTCAAGCGCTACCGTGTCACTGTCGAGCGGCGCAAGAACAAGTATAACGAGATGGTCACGCTGTCCGAGGCTGTGGTCGTGGTGAAGATCGGCGATGAGAAGAAGCTCTCGGTGTCCGAATCGATGGATGCGGCAGGCCATGATCGCGGGCCGGTCAATGCGCTGTCCAAGGCACTGGCCAAGGATCTTGGCCCCTATCAGGCCGCCATTGACGACATGAAACTGGTCGATTTCAAGGTCCGCATTACCCAAGGCGGGACCGAGGCCGTGACCCGCGTGATCATTGACAGTGAAGACGGGCAGGGGCGGCGCTGGTCCACTGTGGGCGTCTCGCCCAATATCGTGGATGCGAGTTTCGAGGCGCTGCTCGATGCTGTGATCTGGAAATTCCTGCGCGATGGAGTGACCCCATGTCCGACCTGACCCCCGATGAAGCCTTTCTGACGCTCTACAGTGACCTGAACCGCGAAGGGCCGGGGGCCCCGGCGGATCTGGGCTGGGCGCTTTCCGTGGCCGCCACCCCGGCACAGGCGCGGATCATGGATGCAGGGTGTGGATCGGGGGCGGATACGGTGACACTGGCCAAGGAGCGCCCGCAAGCGCAGATTGAAGCGGTGGACAAGATCGCGCAATTCGTGGAGGCCGCGCAGAAGCGCACAGCCCCTTTCGGCGAGCGGGTGCAAGTCCGCCAAGGTGATATGGCGCAACTGACCGGCCCATACGATCTGATCTGGTGCGCGGGCGCGCTTTATTTCCTTGGTGTTACCGAAGGGCTGAACGCGTGGAAGCCTGCGCTCGCCCCCGGCGGGGCGGTGGCGTTTTCGGAACCCTGCCTGCTGCCGCGTCCTTCTGACGCGGCGCGCGCCTTCTGGGCCGAATATCCGGCGATCAGCGATGTGGCGGGCATCCGTGCGCGGGTCCATGCGGCAGGCTACCGCGTGCTGGGCGAACAGATGCAGGTCGGCGACGCGTGGGAGGCCTATTACATCCCCATGGCCAAGCGTATCGCCAAACTGCGGCCAGAGGCGACCGGCGCGCTGTCGGATGCGCTGGATCAGGCCGAGCGCGAAATCGCGCGCTGGCGGGCGGCACCGTCGGAGATCGCCTATGCGCTGATGGTGGTGGCGCCGGAATGACGGATCTGGCCGAGAAGGTCCGGCTGGGGGATCCGGACCGTCATGCCGCAACATTGGCCGCACCAGAGGCGGATCGCGCGAAACTCTGGCCGCTTTACGCCTTCAATCTTGAAATCGCGCGCGCGCCTTGGGTGACACAAGAACCGTTGATCGCGGAAATGCGGCTGCAATTCTGGTCGGACACTCTGGACGAGATCGCGGCAGGCGCATCAGCGCGCGCCCATGAGGTGGCCGCGCCATTAGCTCAGGTCTGGCGCGGGGCCGGGCTGCCAGTGGAACTGGGCCATGCGATGATCGCCGCGCGCAGGCAGGATATCACCCGCGAGGGCTTTGCCGATGCGCAGGCGCTGGAGCGTTACCTCAATGCCACCAATGGGCATCTGATGTGGCTTGCGGCGCGCAGTCTGGGGGCGAATCCGGATGCAGAAGCTGTTGTGCGCGATATGGCCCATGCGGCAGGGCTGGCCAACTGGTTTCTGGCTGTGCGAGAGCTTGCTGCGCGAAATCTGCCCCCCTTGCCGGATGACACGGATACCGCCATTCGCGCGCTTGCCCGGAACGGTCTTGATCGGCTGGCCCATGCGCGACAGCAGCGGGCCAGCGTCGCGGCTGCAGCGACACCTGCACTGCTCACAGGCTGGCAGGCCGGGGCCATTCTGCACCGCGCAGCGACAGATCCGGGGCTGGTGCGCACAGGCGGCCTTGCACTTTCAGAGTTTTCGCGCCGGGGCAGGCTGGTGCTGCGTGCGCTGTCGGGGCGCTGGTAGTCTGATCACGTCTTTTCGAGCGTGGCCAAGCGCAAAGCCTTTGTCTGCGCCTTGCCAACAGAACCCCCTGCGACTAGGGTGCGCGCCAAATTGCCCCTTTTAGGGGCTTCCAAGTACGCCCAAATCGAACGGGCATCTAACAGACAGGAGCTTTCATGTTCGTCACGCCTGCCTATGCGCAAGATGCCGGTGCCGCCGGTGGCCTGATCTCGATCATCCCTTTCATCCTGATCTTCGTGATCATGTATTTCCTGCTGATCCGTCCGCAGCAGAAAAAGATGAAGGAACATCAGGCGATGGTGACGGCTCTGCGCCGTGGTGATCAGGTCGTGACCCAAGGTGGCATGGTCGGCAAGATCTCGAAGGTCAAGGAAGATGGCGAGGTCGAAGTTGAAATCGCCGATGGCGTCCGCGTCCGGGTGATCAAATCGACCATCGCTTCGGTGCTGTCCAAGACCGAACCTGCTGCGAAAGAGTGATCTTTCTGCTGATCTGATCTGAAAGCGGGGGCCTTGCGCTGATGCTGCAAATACCGATGTGGAAACGCGTGCTGATCTGGGCGACCTGTGCGCTCGCGCTGATCTTTGCCATGCCCAATCTGTTTTATGATCGGGTCGAGCGGCATAATGATGCGGCCGCCCTGCTCGAGGCGGGTGAGCGCAGCGCGCAGATCGAGGCCGAAAAAGCCGGTTGGCCGCGTTTTCTGCCCTCTTTCCTGGTCAATCTTGGGCTCGATCTGCGGGGCGGCGCGCATTTGCTGGCCGAAGTTCGGGTCTCGGATGTCTATGCGGATCGGATCGACGCCATGTGGCCCGTTGTCCGCGACCGCTTGGCGCAGGAGCGCGGGATCGTCGGCGCTGTGCGGCGCATGCCATCCGACGATCCGGGCGAATTGCGGGTCCGGATCGGGACTACGGCGGCCATCGATCAGGCCGCCGGTTTCGTGCGCGAGCTTGCGCAGCCCACGCAATCGCTGACCGGCTTCAGCCAGGCGCGCGATCTTGATGTCCGTGTCGAGGGCGAGGAAATCGTCGTCACTCTTTCCGAGGCCGAACGTCTGGCGACCGATGAGCGCACGATGCGTCTGTCGCTGGAAATCATCCGCCGCCGTGTGGACGAGGCCGGAACGCGTGAACCGACGATCCAGCGCCAAGGTGCGGACCGGATTCTGATACAGGTGCCGGGGATTGGCTCTGCCGAAGAGCTGAAAGCGCTGATCGGCACCACTGCGCGGCTGACATTCCATCCAGTGGTGAATATCACTTCGGATCCTGATGAGATTCCGGGGCCGCGTCAGATCATCTACCCGTCCATGGATGATCCCGGCGTGTTCTATGTGCTGGACCAGACGCCTGTGGTGACAGGCGAGCAACTGGTCGATGCACAGCCCACAATGGATCAGAACAATCGCCCGGCAGTCAGCTTCCGTTTCAACCCGGCGGGCGGGCGGGCTTTCGGCCTGTATACGGCCGAGAATATCGGCAATCCTTTCGCCATCGCGTTGGATGGTGAAGTCGTATCCGCCCCCACGATCCAGAGCCATATTCCCGGCGGCTCTGGTATCATCACAGGCCGCTTCACGGTCGAGGAAACCAGCCGTCTGGCCGTTCTGTTGCGCGCGGGCGCATTGCCGGCAGAGATGGATTTTCTCGAAGAACGCACTGTGGGGCCTGAACTGGGCCAGGACAGTATTGATGCGGGGCGGATCGCGGCGATTGTTGCGATGGTGGCTGTGCTGGCCTTCATGCTGGCCTCTTACGGGACTTTCGGCGTGATTGCGAATATCGCGCTGTTGCTGAACCTGTCGATGATCTTCGCGCTTTTGTCGCTGATCGGCGCAACCCTGACCTTGCCGGGGATCGCCGGGATCGTGCTGACCATCGGGATGGCGGTGGATGCCACAGTGCTGATTTTTGAACGAATCCGCGAGGAAATGCGCACGGCCAAGGGACCCGCCCGGGCGATCGAGCAAGGTTATGACAAAGCGCTCTCGGCCATTCTGGATGCGAATATCACGACTTTCATCACGGCCTTGATCCTGTTTGCGATGGGCTCTGGCCCTGTGCGCGGATTCGCGGTCACACTGGGGCTGGGGATCATCACATCGGTCTTCACGGCGCTCTTCGTCACAAAATTGATGATCGTCATCTATTTTGAGCGCAAGCGCCCGAAAACACTCGTGATCTGAAGGGGTTGGGAATGAGACTTAAACTGGTTCCGGAACAGACCTCGATTGATTTCTTCCGCCATTGGCGTGTGACTTTCGGGGCTTCGGCGATTGCCATGGTACTCTCGCTCGTGGCGTTTTTCATCATGGGTCTGAATTTCGGGATCGATTTCCGGGGTGGGACCTCGATCCGGACCGAAGCACAGGCCCCGGTCGATGTGGCTGCCTATCGCGCGGCTATTGCGCCGCTGGGTTTTGGCGATGTGGCCATCACAGAAGTCTTCGACCCGGCCTTTGGGGCAGATCGCAACGTGGCAATGGTCCGGATTCAGGCGCAGGAAGGGACAGAAGCGATCACACCAGAGCAGATTTCAGCTGTCCGCGAGGCACTGGCGAGCGTTGACCCGACGCTGACATTTGCGGCCGTGGAATCCGTCGGGCCGAAAGTGTCGGGCGAGTTGATCCGGTCTGCCGTGATCTCCATCGTGCTCGCGCTCTCAGCCGTGTTGTTCTATATCTGGCTGCGCTTTGAATGGCAGTTCTCGGTGGGGGCTGTTGCTGCGCTTGTCCATGATGTGGTGCTGACCATCGGCATTTTCTCGATCCTGCAGATCCGGTTCGATCTGGCGATCATCGCGGCGCTGCTGACGATTGTGGGCTATTCGCTCAATGACACAGTGGTGGTCTTCGACCGCGTGCGCGAGAACCTGATCAAGTTCAAGAAGCGGCCTTTGAAAGAAGTGCTGACGCTCTCGATCAACGAAACGCTCTCGCGCACTGTCATGACCTCGGTCACGACATTGCTGGCCTTGCTGTCGCTGTTCATTCTGGGCGGTGATGTGATCCGGGGATTCGTCTTCGCGATGATCTGGGGCGTGATCGTCGGGACCTATTCCTCGGTCTTTGTTGCCTCAGCCGTGTTGTTGCATCTTGGTGTCAAGCGGGACTGGTCGAAGAATTCGGGCGACACTGCCGGGACGCAATTCGGCGTGAAGGAAGGCTGAGATGCGCATTTCCGAAGTGGATTTTGGCGTACGGCAACCCATTAATGGCTATGGACCCGATTTCTTTCGGCTTGGCGGGGCCGTGCATCCTGCACCGCTGCTGGTTGCCCCTGGTCTGGTGCAGAGCTGGGGCGGTTATGAGGATACAGAGACGCTGCTCGGACTGGCAGGGCAGGTCGATGTGCTGCTGATCGGCACTGGCGGGCAGATCGCGCATATCCCGCCCGTGTTGCGCGAGGTTCTGGAAGACGCAGGGCTTGGCGTGGAAGTGATGGACAGCCCGGCCGCTTGTCGGACCTATAATGTGCTTCTGTCAGAGGCGCGGCGCGTCGCCCTGGCGGTCCTGCCTGTGGGCTGAGGGTGGAATTTGAGTATTTTCAGCAAGAAAATGAGAGCTGGTCGGAGTGAAATGTGACCCTGCGCGTCTCTGATCTGGCGGTCGCGCGCGGGGGGGTGCCGATCCTCGAGGGTGTGAGCTTCGCGCTGGACGTTGGTCAGGCGCTGGTGTTGCGCGGACCCAATGGCAGCGGCAAGACAACACTTCTGCGCAGTGTCGCCGGATTGCAGCCCGCGCTTGCAGGCACGATTTCTGCACCCCCTGACAGCATCGCTTACGCAGCCCATGCCGATGGGATCAAGGGGACCTTGAGCGTGCGCGAAAATCTGGAATTCTGGGCCGCGATATATGGCAAAGCGGGTATAGAGCCTGCGCTCGAACAGATGAATCTGCGTGCGCTGGCAGATCGCGCTGCGCAGAATCTGTCCGCGGGGCAGAAGCGGCGTCTGGGTCTTGCGCGGCTGCTGGTCTCTGGGCGGCCAGTCTGGGTGCTGGATGAGCCGACCGTTTCGCTGGATGCAGAGTCTGTGGCGCTGTTCGGTGAGGTGGTGCGGACGCATCTGGGGCATGGGGGCTGCGCGCTTGTTGCCACGCATATCGATCTGGGACTGCCAGAGGCTGATATCTTCGACCTGGCGCCCTTTAAGGCAAGATTGCCGGATCTGGGCGCAGGCGGCTTTGACGAGGCGTTCCTGTGATCGCGCTGTTGACGCGCGATCTGCGGCTGGCGCTGCGGGCTGGCGGGGGCTTCGGGCTGGGGCTTGCCTTTTTCCTGATCCTTGCGGTTCTTGTGCCTTTGGGGGTTGGGCCGGAGCCTGCGACGCTGGCAGTGATCGCGCCGGGGATCTTGTGGGTTGGGGCGCTTCTGGCCTGCCTGCTGTCGCTCGACCGGATTTTCGCGCTGGACTATGAAGATGGGTCGCTTGATCTGCTGGCCACAGCGCCTGTCCCGCTGGAGGCGGTCGTCTCGATCAAGGCGCTGGCGCATTGGCTGACGACGGGGCTACCACTTGTCCTGATCTCGCCTGTGCTGGGCTTGCTGTTGTTCCTGCCTGCCGAGGCCTATCTGTGGCTTATCCTGTCGCTGGTGCTGGGCACCCCGGCGCTGTCGGTGATCGGCACATTCGGCGCGGCATTGACCGTTGGGCTGAAGCGCGGCGGGCTGCTGATGTCATTGCTGGTCTTGCCGCTCTATATTCCGACATTGGTGTTCGGGGCGGAAGTGGTCAGCCGTGGGGCGCAGGGGCTTGCGGTCAACACACCCTTGGCACTTCTGGCCGGGATCACCACTGGTGCTGTGGCATTATTGCCCTTTGCATCTGCGCTTGTGCTGCGGATAAACCTTCGGTGATCCGCCATCGTGCGGACTTGAGGCTATGGAAACAGAGCGATAGGTGACACTCCATGGGATCTGTCTGGGAATATGCCAACCCGCTGAAATTTATGCGTACGACCGATTGGCTGTTGCCGATCGTGGCGATTTCGGCTGTGGTCGTGACTGCGGTCGGCTTGATCTGGGGGTTTTTCTTCACCCCGGACGACTTCCGCCAGGGCTCGACTGTCAAGATCGTTTTCCTGCATGTGCCCGCTGCGATGATGGCGATCAACGCCTGGGTCATGATGCTGGTCGCATCGCTGATCTGGTTGATCCGGCGGCATCATGTCAGCGCCTTGGCCGCAAAGGCCGCCGCGCCGATTGGCTTGATCATGACCTTGATCGGCTTGATCACCGGGGCCGTCTGGGGTCAGCCGATGTGGGGGACGTGGTGGGCTTGGGATCCGCGTCTGACCAGCTTTCTGGTGCTATTCCTGTTTTATCTGGGCTATATCGCGCTTTGGGCAGCCATCGAGGACCCCGATACTGGGGCTGATCTGACCGCAGTGCTGTGCCTTGTCGGTTCCGTCTTTGCGCTGCTCTCGCGCTATGCTGCGCTGTTCTGGAGTCAGGGCTTGCATCAGGGTGCCTCTCTCTCAGTGGCGCCGGGCACCCGAATGGATTGGGCCTATAAAGCGCCGCTGTATGTGTGCATGGTCGGTTTCGGCCTTGTTTTTGTGGCGCTTTTGCTGGCTGGAACGCGGACAGAGATCCGCTCGCGGCGAATGAAAGCACTGATGGCTCGGGAGCGGATGGTATGATGCCGGATCTTGGACGCTACGCGCTGGAAGTGTCACTGGCCTATCTGACATCATTGGGCCTTATTGGTGCGCTTGGCGTATTCTACTGGCTTCGCGGGCGATCCGTGAAGCGCCAACTTGCTGAAATCGAGACACGTCGAGGAGAGAATGGGTAAATTCCGTCCACTGATGTTCCTGCCGCCGCTGATCTTTGCGGCGATTGCGGCCTTGTTCTTTCTCGGCAATTTTCGCGAGGACCGCGACGCCTTGCCGTCAGCGCGCGAAGGGCAGCCCGCACCGGCCGTTGTTCTGACCCCGCTGGGTGATGAAGCGCTTTTTGATGACGCCACCTTGCGTGATGGAGAGGTAAAGCTTGTCAATTACTGGGCGTCATGGTGCGCACCCTGTCGCGCCGAGCATCCGCTCTTGGAAGATCTGGCCCAGATTGTCCCGGTTTATGGGGTGAATTACCGAGATCAAGCTGATCGGGCGATGGATTTTCTGGATGAATTGGGCAATCCGTTCGCGGCTGTTGGTCAGGATCTGCCGGGGCGGATGGGGTTGGATTGGGGGCTCTATGGGGTGCCCGAAACCTACGTGGTGGCAGGCGATGGCACTATCATGTTGCGATTTGCTGGTCCGATCACGCGCGATGTGATTGACCGGCGCATCATGCCTGCGATCGAGGAAGCGAAGGCGCGATAAAGCGTTCACAGACGCTGTGGAACGCCGCGCCAGATGGAGCGCGAATTGCCAGTAAGCAGCAGGTGTTTAATCGTGCGACAGGTGCCAGAACTTGGATCGTGAACTGACCGGCCAAATCACGCTATGCCCCGCGAAATGGCTTTGCTACACTATTTCATCGCTTATTCACGGGCAATGAACTGCATGATTTCGCGTGTACCATCCACGGTCATCACAAGTTCCCAGCGCCCCGGACGAGTCATCTGTCCCGTTGCAACCCTTTGGGCCGTTTCCCCAGCGCCTGGCTCGAGTGGAATGGGAGTGCCGCCGACAGGACGTAGTATCACCTGCGGGTTTTGACTGTCCTCATGCGTGACGGTCAGTTCAACCCGGTAGCCCCCATCAATCGCCACGGCTGTCCGGATCTGCGGGGTGATTTCGACAGTGTGCAGAAGCAAAGTCTGATTGGCACCGACGATAGGCAGGGGCTCGCGAACGAAGAATGTAACTGATGCCATGAGAATGATGAATCCCATGATCAGGCCAAGCAGCGTAATTGCGATGATCCGGGTCGGCATGCCGCGTCCTTCTGATCTGCCCCAGTGGTGAGCATAAGTGACACAAATGGGGCAGAAGGTTCAAGCTGCAGGCAGTGCGGCATATGCGGCCAAAGGGTCACATGGAAACCCGGTGAAACACTTGCATGAAGCAAGCTCACCGGGCCTGTGACCTGACGAACTCAGGGTTGCCGCGGGCTGATGCACGGTATGCGCAATCGGCCCTAGGCCCGCGCAATCACGCCTGTGCGTTGTTGTTGGATGTCTGAAATACTGCGACGAGTTTGGCTTTCAACGCGGACATGGTCGCAGCGAAAGCTTCCGACCGTGCGCGACGCGCATCGGCTTCGATCTGCAATGTGTTGACGATGAGGGTGTCTTTGGTATTCAGCATGGCTCTCTTGCCTCGGTTTTCGATTGCGCCGCTGAAATAATCGCTGCGCCGCAGCATTGCGAGAGACAATCGCGAAGCCCCGCCATGCAGGATTTGCATGACTTCTACACCCCCGCAGCAATTGAATTGTTAGCGCTAACTCTATATATGTGCGTAGAGCGAGTCGATTTATGCAAGAGGGAGTCCGACATGCCGCTGAACCCGCGCCTGGAAGCTGTGACAGACCGGATCAGGACACGGTCCGCGCTGCGGCGACAGGCTTATCTGGATCGGATGCGGGCTGCAGCAGAGGCAGGACCTGCACGGGCGCATCTTTCTTGTGGCAATCAGGCGCATGCCTATGCGGCCATGAGCAGTGACAAGGATCGGCTGGCACAGGGGCGCGCGCCCAATCTGGGGATTGTCACGGCCTATAACGACATGTTGTCGGCGCATCAGCCCTTCGAGACCTATCCCGAGATCATCCGCCGCGCCGCGCGGGCTGCAGGAGGGACAGCGCAGGTGGCCGGGGGGGTGCCTGCAATGTGTGACGGGGTCACGCAGGGCCAGCCGGGGATGGAATTGTCGCTGTTTTCGCGCGATGTGATCGCGCTTTCGGCCGGGGTCGCGATGTCGCATAACTGTTTTGATGCGGCCGTCTGGCTTGGGGTCTGTGACAAGATCGTGCCGGGTCTGGTCATGGCTGCAGCGACTTTCGGGCATGTGCCTGCGATTTTCGTGCCAGCTGGACCCATGATCAGTGGCTTGCCCAATGACGAAAAAGCCGCTGCACGACAGCGTTTCGCGCAGGGCGAAATCGGGCGTGAGGAATTGATGGCCGCTGAAATGGCAAGCTATCATGGCCCTGGCACCTGCACATTTTACGGCACGGCGAATACCAACCAGATGCTGATGGAATTCATGGGGCTGCACATGCCGGGGGCGGCTTTCGTCAATCCCGGCACACCCTTGCGCGAGGCGCTCACAGTGGCCGCGACCGAGCGCGCGCTGGCGATCACGGCGCAGGGTAATGACTATCGCCCCGCAGGGCAGGTGCTGGATGAAAAGGCGTTCGTGAACGGGATTGTCGGGCTGATGGCGACAGGGGGCTCGACCAATCTGGTGCTGCATCTGCCAGCGATGGCGCGGGCAGCAGGCATCGAGCTGACGCTTGCGGATTTCGCCGATATTTCGGAACTCGTGCCGCTGATGGCCAAGGTCTATCCCAATGGTCTGGCCGATGTGAACCATTTCCATGCGGCCGGTGGGTTGGGATATATGATCGGCGAGTTGCTTGCGGTCGGGCTCTTGCATGAGGATGTCTGCACCATCGCCGGGGATGGCCTGACGCGCTACGCGCTGGAACCGAAACTGAAAGACGGTGTTCTGGTCTGGGAAGAAGGTGCCGGCGAGAGCCTGAATGACCGGATCCTGCGCCCTGCGCGCGATCCGTTCCAGGCGACCGGGGGCTTGCGACAGCTTGCGGGCTCGCTGGGGCAGGGGGTGATCAAGGTCTCTGCAGTGGATCCTTCGCGTCATGTGATCGAAGCGCGGGCGCGGGTGTTTCACGATCAAGTCGGCGTCAAGGCCGCGTTTCAGGCAGGGGAGTTCACTGATGATACGATCGTCGTGGTGCGTTTTCAGGGGCCTGCGGCCAATGGGATGCCAGAGTTGCATTCACTGACGCCGATCCTGGGGGTGTTGCAGGAACGGGGACTGAAGATTGCGCTGGTGACAGATGGGCGCATGTCGGGGGCCTCGGGCAAAGTGCCTGCAGCGATCCATGTGGCGCCGGAAGCGGCCAAGGGCGGGCCGCTGGCGAAGCTGTGCGATGGGGATCTGGTGCGGCTTGATGCTGTAGCCGGGCGGCTGGATGTGCTGGAAGACGGATTTGCAGAGCGCGTGCCTGTGACAGCGGATCTGAGCGCCAATGGGTTCGGTATCGGGCGCGAGCTGTTCACTGCTTTCCGTGCCTCGGTGGGTGATTCGACCGAAGGTGCCAGCGTCGTCGTCTGAGGTAAGGTGCGTGCTGAGCACGCACCTTACGTATCGGGCGCGAGCTTCCAGCGTTCTTCGTTCTCTTCGATGGCGCGGATCCGCTCTTCGCTTTTGGGGTGGCTCATCATCCAGGCCGGGGCACCACCGCCCATCCCCACCAGATTGTCGAGCTTGCGAAACAGCGATTTCTGCGGCTCGACCCCAATTCCCGCTTTCACCAGCAGCGCCGAAGCATAGGCATCTGCTTCATATTCGTCATCGCGCGAGAGTCGCGCCATCAGAAGTGAGGTGATCAGATTGGCCACGATCACTCCAATCCCGGGCAGGAACCGGTTGAAGATCGTGGCCAGCGCCATGCGGATCGCATTGGTGCCAGAAAAATCTATCATCCGTTTGCGCGTATGGCCCAGCGCCACATGGCCCAGTTCATGCGCGATCACGCTGGCCATTTCTTCTGCAGAGACCTCGCCCGTGCGGTATTTGTTGTAAAACCCGCGCGTGATGAAAATGCGGCCATCCGGTGCTGCGAGCCCGTTTACGGGTTCAATCTCATAGATATGCACCATCACGCGGTCGATCCCTATAGCTTGCGCCATCCGCTCGGTCAGGGATTTCAGCTTGGCATCGGCCAGCGGTGTCGAGCGCTCATCCAGCTCGCGCGAGGTACGCCAGCTTGAGAAGAGATACATGATCAGCCCGTAGCCGATCAGCAGAAGAAACGGGAGTATTCTCATGGGTCAGATATGGGGCGGGGGTGGAATGAGGACAAGAGCCCTCAGCCCAGAACCAGCGTCAGCGCCATCATCAGTGTGAAGGCCAAAGTCACCACCACGCCCAGCAGCGAATGATCGACTTCGGTCCCGGCCTCGGGCAGAAGTTCCGAAAAGATCATCCAGAGCATCGCGCCCGCCGCCAGTCCCAGCCCGACCGGCAGTACGGGTGCGAACCACAGCACAAACAGAAAGGCCGGCACTGCCAGCAGCGGTTGCGGCACGGAAGACAGGATCGCCCACCAGCCCGCCTTGCCCACAGACGCCCCGCGCGGCACCATGATCAGCGCAATCGCCAGCCCCTCGGGCACATTGTGCAGCGCAATGGCGACTGTGATGAAATTCCCCAATTCGCTGCCACCGCCATAGGCAACCCCCACGCCGATTCCTTCGGCCGCAGAATGGGCTGTCATCACCCCCATGATCAGCAGGATCTTCAGTGCATCCGCGCCCTTGGTGTCGGCAATGCTGACATCCGAGCGCCCGGCAAGCCACCGATGCGCGATCCAGATACCGCTCAGACCCAAAAGCAAGCCCGTCAGCGTGCGCAACTCGGAAATCTCGAACCCTTCGAGCACCAGTTGAAAGGTCGCAGCCAGCATCAGCCCTGCAGCAACCGCATTGCCCATGGCCAGCGCGCGCGGCGTGACATTGCGCATGGCCAGCAAGGGCAGGGCACCCAGTCCGGTGGCAAGTGCTGTGATGGCTGCAGCGATGAACACCAGCAGGACTGTGGGATCAGACATGAGCACCGCCTTATTTAGAATAATTCTAAATTACGGCATGTGCCCCGCTTGTCAAGTCGTCCCGCGCCTTCAGCGCATGCCAATGCCCATTTGCATCAAGGCGCGGCGCACAGGGGCTGCGGAATACATCATGTCGAGCATCCGGGCGCGGGCATCGCGCAGCGGTTGTGCATCGATCATGGACGCGCGGTTCAGCAAGCCCACGCCCGCCACACGCAGCGCTACATCCGGATAGCGGCGGCGCGTATAGGCGCTGAGCATTTCAGGGTCGCCCAATGTCTCGGGGGTGGCCAGATCGCGCAACACAGTCAGGTCCGCGAGAGACATGTTCAGGCCCTGCGCTCCGATTGGCGGGACGACATGCGCCGCTTCGGCCATCAGCGCGGTGCGCTGGCCATGGAAACGGCTGGCGATCTGGCTGATGATGGGCCAGACTGTCCGGCGCGAGACCAGTTTCAGCGGGCCGAACAGCGCGCAAGAGCGCGTGTTCATCTCGGCCTCGAACTCGGGCACGGGCAAGGCGCGCAGGCGTGCCACCTCTGGGCCGGTTTCCATCCAGACGATTGCAGAACAGGGCTGTTCATTGCGATCCGGCAGCGGCACGAAGGTAAACGGCCCGCCAGAACGGTGAATCTCGGTCGAGACATTTTCATGCGGAATGGGATGGGTGACAGCGAAGGCCAGCGCTTTCTGACCGAAGCGCGTTGTACGCACATCTATCCCCAACGCGTGCCGCATGGGCGAGTTGCGACCATCGGCGGCAATCAGCAGTTTCGCTTCGACCGTGCTGCCATCAGACAGCCCCACGAGTGCTGTACCCTCGCGGGTGGCCAAGCGCGTGGTGGCGATGCCGGGGCGGAACTCGACTTCGGGCAATTCCGTCAGACGCGCGGAAATCTCGCGCCGCAGCAACCAGTTGGGCAGGTTCCAGCCAAAGGGCTGGTCGGAGATATCCGACGCGTTGAAGTCATGACTGACACGCGGCTCTGGGGTCTTGCCGCCCGCGTCAACAATGCGCATGATTTGCAACGGCATAGCATGGGCCGTGAAGCGTTCCCACAGCCCGGCCTGTTCCAGCACTTTCACGGATGGATGCAGAAAAGCAGTACTGCGCAAGTCAGCGGCTGGATCCGCTTCGGTGATCACAGGCGGCGCGGGGTCCACGCAAATCGTGCGATAGCCTGCACTGCCAAATGCTGCGGCCGCAGTCATTCCTGCGATGCCGCCGCCAGAGATCACGATATCCACTTGTGTCCGCATGCTCAGCTCCTGTCTCTCAGCCTGCATCAACATAGAAGGACAGGACACAGGTGCAATGCGGCAAGCTGTGTCAGCCGCGCACGATCAGCAACAGCAAGATCAACATGCCTATGGCCGCAGGAACGGCGACCGAGACCAGACCGGCCAGGCCCCAGACCTTGCCAGAAATCACCAGGATGTTCAGAAAGACAAGGATCGCGGCCCAGATCGGCCAAGGCTCATCTGCATAACGCCAGGATTTGCGCGCTGATGAAGAGGTATCTTTGGTGTCGGCTGTCGCGGTCATGGGGCCTCCTGCGAAATAGATTTGGCCTGCGCATATCTTTTTCTCAGGTGCAGCACATCAGGGCGTAGTGTCGCACGACTTTAGTCCAACATCAGCGAAACGGGGGCGCATAAATCAATCCGCCGCGCGTCCATTGCGCGTTCAGCCCGCGCGCAAGTCCGATCTGGGTCTGATCGCCGATCGTGGTCGCGAAGAGCTCGCCGTAATTGCCCACAGCCGTGATGGCGCGGGCGGCCCAGTCCGGGTCCAGTCCGAGCATCGCGCCAAACTCTCCCTCAACCCCCAACAGACGTCTGATTTCGGGCATGCTGCTTCCGGCGCTCTGTTCTGCGATCGTTTCAGCCGTGATCCCCAGTTCTTCGGCAGCAATCAGTGCAAACAGGGTCCAGCGCACGATACTGGCCCAGTGGGTGTCCGCTTCGCGCACGACGGGGCCCAGCGGTTCTTTCGAGACTGTTTCGGGCAGGATGATGTGGTCATCAGGTTCGGCGAAACTGGCGCGGCTGGACGCGAGCGCCGAAATATCGGCCGAATAGACATCACAGTCGCCTGCCAGATAACTTTCCAGCGCCTCGGCTGCGGTCTGGGCCGGAACCGGCGTGTAGGACATGCCTTGTACCCGGAAATAGTCGCTCAGGTTCAACTCGGTCGTTGTGCCGCTGGCCACGCAGAT
>SKSL01000285.1 GCA_007123015.1 Natronohydrobacter sp.
AAGGATTTCGACATTTTCTTGCCCTTGGCATCGCGGACGAGGCCATGCAGATAGACCTCGCGGAAGGGGATTTCTTCCACGACCGCAAGCTGCATCATCATCATCCGCGCGACCCAGAAGAACAGGATGTCTTGTCCGGTGACGAGGACGGAGGTGGGGAAATACTTGCGCAGCTCCTCAGTATCCTCGGGCCAGCCCAGCGTGCCGATGGGCCAGAGGCCGGAGGAGAACCATGTGTCGAGGACGTCGGGGTCGCGGGTCAGACTTTTTCCCGGTGCCATGGCTTGCGCTTCGACGGTGTTGGGCGCGCAATATTGACCACCCTCTTCGTCATACCAAACCGGTATCTGATGCCCCCACCAGAGTTGCCGCGAGATGCACCAAGGCTCGATATTCTCCAGCCAGTGATAATAGGTCTTCTCGCCCGACTCTGGCACGATCTTCACGCGGCCCGAGCGCACAGCCTCCAGCGCAGGGCCGACGACCTTCTCGGCATCGACGAACCACTGGTCGGTCAGCATCGGCTCGATCACGACTTTGGAGCGGTCGCCAAAGGGCTGCATGATCTTCTTCGCCTCGACCAGAGGGACAAGTTCCGGCGCGTCGCCCTCTTGTAGGGTGCGTGAATCACGCACCTTACCCAGACGGGGATCGTCCGCGCGGGTCATTACAGCCAACCCCTCGGCAGTGATCTCCTCGACCACCGCCTTGCGCGCTTGATAGCGGTCCAGCCCCCGCAGATGGTCTGGCACAAGGTTCAGCGCATCCGCTTCTGCTTCAGAGAGGCGGCGCTCACCCCGCGCCACGGCCCCCGCAATCGCCGCTGCTTCCGCATATGGCGCGCCGTCCTCGCGCATCTGCGCGCGCGTATCCATCAGCCGGTACATCGGAATGCCCGCACGCTTGGCCACGCCGTAGTCATTGGCGTCATGCGCGCCGGTGATCTTCACCGCGCCTGAGCCGAAATTCGGATCCGGATAGTCATCCGTGATGATCGGGATCAACCGGCGATGCTCTTTTGGACCAACCGGAATTTCACAGAGTTTTCCGATGATTGGCGCGTAACGCTTATCTGATGGATGAACAGCAACCGCGCCGTCACCCAGCATGGTTTCCGGCCGCGTTGTCGCAATCGAGATATAGTCCCGCATCTCGCGGAAGATCACATTGCCATCTTCATCTTGCTCCAAATACTCATAGGTCTCGTCGCCTGCGAGCGGGTATTTGAAATGCCACATATGGCCATCAGTCTCGATATTCTCGACTTCCAGATCGGAAATCGCCGTCTCGAATTTCGGATCCCAGTTGACCAACCGTTTTCCGCGATAAATCAAGCCCTTGTTGTACATATCAACAAAGACCTTGATCACCGCATCGTGGAAATTGCCCTCTTCACCGGCAGGGGCACCGGGGGCACCGGACATGGTGAAAGCGTTGCGCGACCAGTCGAGCGAACAGCCCAGCCGCTTCAGCTGCTCGATGATCGTGCCACCAGATTTCTGCTTTTGTTCCCAGACCTTTGTGACAAAATCTTCGCGTGAAAATTCAGTGCGCTTCTTGCCTTGCGCCGCCAATTCGCGCTCAACGACCATCTGGGTGGCAATCCCGGCATGGTCCTGTCCCGGCTGCCAGAGCACATCAAAGCCCTGCATCCGATGCCAGCGCACCAGAATATCCTGAAGCGTGTTGTTGAACGCATGCCCGATATGCAGATTGCCGGTCACATTGGGGGGCGGGATCATGACACAGAAGCTCTCGTCGCGCCGCTTGGCCGCCCCGGCGCGAAAGGCCCCGGCATCTTCCCACTGGCGCGCGATCCGCGCTTCTGCGGTTTTTGCGTCGAAAACCTTGTCCATGCCCATGTTCTGCCCCTTTTCGGCCTCTGCGCGCTCGTATCTATCCCTGCCAATGCGCAAGGGAAAGCCCCTTCGAGGTGTGAAACATGAGACGCAGAGAGATTTCGCTATGGCGGGTCGCCAAACGCATGGGGCTGTTCTGGGCGCTGTTCGTTCTGGCATTCGGTATGATATTCAGCATTGTGGGCGGTGGCATGGCGATGAAATCCATGACACTTGCGCGCGACGGGGTCACGGTCACAGGCACTGTGCTTGAAACCGAGATACGCACGCGGCGGGGCTCGGATGGCTCTGCCCGGCGGGTATATCGTGTCACCTATCGCTTCACCCCGGCAGGCCAAACTGCGGCGCTGGTGCGGAGTGACAGTGTTTCGCGACGACTGTTCTGGGGCCTTGAGGATGGCGGCCCGGTCGCCGTTACCCATGCAAGACAGGATCCCGGGATCGTTTCTATCGACTTGCGCACTGATCAGCTGGGCGGGATCGTGTTCACGTCCATTGGCCTGCTGGTTGCGCTGGCAGGTCTTGGTCTGGGCAGCTGGATGATCCAGCGCAAGCTGTCGCTTCTGCGCGCCTACCGCGATGGCGAGCAGCGCGCGGCACGGATTACCGGGCTGCGCGAGACCAATGTCCGCAAGAACAGGATCCCGCAATATGTGCTCGATTGGGTCGATGCGACTGGGGCCACAGGCAGTTCGATGATGGACCGCCATGAGCGGCTGGCCAGTTTTCCGGTGGGACGCACGATCAAAGTCTATATCGACCCGAAAACCGGGCAGGGCTGGTGGGACGCTCAGATCTGACGGATCAGGCCACGCTCTGCAGATGGAGCTGCAATTTCTGCACAGCGGCGGCCAGACGCCCGTCGATGATGTCCAGATACTCGGTCCAGCTGTGCAGCCCTTCCAGCGGGGCTGCCCCATCCGAGATCCCGCGCAGCACCAGCAGCGACCGATCAAAGCGCTGGCAGGCGCGCCAGATCGCGAAGCTCTCCATATCGACCATGTCCTCGGCGATGCCCTGATATGCTACGCCGGAGACGATATTCGCCCCGGTCGACAGGCTGGCCGAAGGCAGATCGGGAATAACTGCAGGAAGCGTTACCCGCGCGGGCAGATCGAGAAACGGCGTCACCCCTTTCTCGAACCCCAGCGGCGCGGCATCCATGTCGCGATAGGCCAATGCATTCGCCTGATAGACCTGGCATTGCTCCAGCCGCGCGGATCCAGCAGACCCGAGCGAAACGACCAGCTCTGGCAGCGCGCCCTTGCGCTCCAGCTCGGCCAACGTGGCTGTGGCGACCACTGCCGCTTCCACAGGCCCGACCCCTGTCATGACCGGCTTGAAGAGCGCGCGCAGGCAGGGGCCGTATTCGGCCTCGGCGGCCATCAGGAACAAGACGCGCTTGTCACCGACTTCGGTCAGCATCGCTCAAGCCCGCCGGGCGACATGGACTGCACATTGCGCCCGGCCCACCACTTTGCTGGCGGTCGAGCCAAGGAGCAGGTTTTGCGTGCCCGGGCGGTGCGACGCGATGATGATGCAGTCCACCCCCTGCGCGCGTGCAAATTCAAGGACTTCATGTGCAGGATCCCCTTCCGCAACGACAGTTGCGATATTGGGCAGACCCTCGGCAAGCTTGGCAAGGTCAGCCTCGATTGCGCTGCGCATCTCGGTGTTCCAGCCCTCGGGCATGTAATTCAAGGCAAAGACTGGCGCAGGCTCCATCACATGAAGCAGCGTGATCTGCGCATCTGGTGCGGCAAGCTGGCGTGCGACCTTCAGCGATTGGCCCGCATTCTGGCCTTCGTCATAAGCGACAGTGACAAGAAGATGGCGATACATGGTTTCCCCCTGAGCGTGTTTCGTCTGATTTGATCAGGAAAGCGCGGGGGCGGCAAGCTGATGATTTTGCGAACGTGCTTGTTCCAAAAGACATGAAAAAACCACTCGCCCCGTCGGGCGAGTGGCGAAGGCAGTCCGGGTAGAAACTCAGCGCTTCGAGAACTGGAAGCTGCGGCGGGCTTTCGCCTTGCCGTATTTCTTCCGCTCGACCACACGGCTGTCACGGGTCAGGAAGCCTGCCGCCTTGAGCGAGGCGCGCAGAGCCGGATCATAAAGCTGCAGTGCTTTAGAGATACCGTGTTTCACGGCACCGGCCTGACCGGACAGACCGCCACCGGCCACAGTCGCCATGACGTCGAATTGATCGACCACACCGGCCACCTGAAACGGCTGGCGCAGGATCATCTGAAGCACAGGACGGGCGAAATAGGCGTCCATGTCCTTGCCATTGACAGTGACCTTGCCAGAGCCCGGCTTAATCCAGACGCGGGCCACAGCGTCCTTGCGCTTGCCGGTCGCATAGGCGCGACCCAATGAGTCGCGCACCGGCTCGCGCGCAGGCGCTGCATCTTCCACCGGGGTGACTGCCGATTTCAGATCGTCGAGGGTTTTGAGATCTTCAGCCATGCTCATGCACTCCGCGTGTTTTTCTTGTTCATCGCGCGCACATCCAGCACTTCGGGCTGCTGTGCCT
>SKSL01000130.1 GCA_007123015.1 Natronohydrobacter sp.
CGCTCTCGCTGGCGCTGCTGATCGCGCTTTCGGCGGTTGCATTTCTGATCATCCAGATCCTTGTTCCGGGCGCTCTGTTCCTGCCCTTTGTCGGGCCTGCGCAAGAGGTCTCGGCCGGGTTTTCGCTCGCGACCTTGCTCTATCTGCCATGGCTATCAGTGTTTCTGATGGTGCCAGTGGCGTCGATCTTCACCGGGTTTTATCTGGATGATGTCGCCGACGCGGTCGAGGCCGAACACTATCGGGGCCAGGACCCTCGCACGCGCGTGCCCTTTCGCGAGTCCATCACCGATGGTGGGCGCTATTTCGGACTTCTGGCCGCAGTCAATCTGGTGGGTATGGCGGTTTTCGCAATATCCAGCGGCTGGGGTATTGCCATACTCTGGGCCTTGAACGGCTTTTTGCTGTCGCGCGAGTATTTCACCATGATCGCACGCCGACGGAATGACCGCGACGGCGCCCGTGACCTGTTCAAGCGCGATTTCTACTGGCTATGGCTGCCGGGTGTCATTCTTGCCATCGGCCTGAGCATCCCGATCCTGAATCTGCTCATGCCTTTGGTTGGCGCGGCGGTCTTCACGCATATGTATCACCGCCTGCATCCTGAGGCCGCCGCTAACCCCGCGTGATGCGCTCGATCATTTCAAAGGTGATCACTTCCGACAGGATGATCCCGGCGATGACCACGAAAGCCACAGTGGCGATCAGCGTGACCAGTTTCACCTTGCGCCACATCTGCGCATCCTGCGGCGCGCCTTCGGGCGTGCCGGGGACCACTTCGCCGGCCTCTGCCTGCGATTTCTGGCGGAAGGGCAGGACCAGAAACATGGTCATGAACCAGATGATCCCATACAGCGCGATGGCCGACATGATCGACATCAGACCTGCTCCAGCTCGACCAGACAGCCGTTGAAATCCTTGGGGTGCAGGAACAGCACAGGCTTGCCATGCGCGCCGATCTTCGGCTCACCCGTGCCCAGAACACGCGCGCCTTCAGCTTTCAGCTTGTCGCGGGCGGTCAGAATGTCCTCGACCTCGTAGCAGATATGGTGAATGCCCCCGGCCGGGTTCTTGTCCAGAAATCCCTGAATGGGGCTGTTTTCGCCCAACGGATAGAGCAATTCGATCTTTGTATTGGGCAGCGTGATGAAGACGACCGTCACACCATGATCCGGCTCATCCTGCGCAGGCCCCACATCCGCGCCAAGCGTATTGCGATACTGCGCCGCAGCGGCGTCCAGATCCGGCACGGCTATCGCCACATGATTCAATCGTCCGATCATCACTGTCTCCTTGCAAGGCGCGTTGCATCTGCCTAAGCGAAAAGGCCGCGATATGGCAAGCCCTTGCGCTTTTGTGGGCGACCCGATGCCACACTTAACCCAACTTTAGGGAGTTTGCGCTGTCATGGGGACAGCTGCTCAGGAGGATATCGTGACCACGACGCAAACTCGAACTCCCACCCGCCCCACGCACTTGCCAGATGTACTGCCCCGCCCGATCCAACGCGGGGGAACCTTGCTGCTGGTCGAGGATAGTCGGCAAACCAGCGACTGTATCCGGTTGATGTTTCAAGGCGCGCGCGGGCGTCTGCGGCGCACTGAAACGCTGGCCGGGGCGCGGCGCCATCTTGCGCTCTACACACCTGATGCAACCCTGATCGATCTGGGTCTGCCTGATGGATCGGGTCTGGACCTGATCGCAGCGCTTGCGCAGCGCCCCTCTCGCGACATGCGGATCCTTGCCATGTCCGGACGACCTGATCTGGAGGCAGAGGCACGACGCGCCGGGGTATATGCCTTTATTGCAAAACCCTTCGAGAATATTGCACAATTTCAAGCTCTGCTCGCCCCGATTTTCTTCCCCCTGGGGGCGGAGCCTGCAGCACTTGCAGGGCCGGTATCCAGCCCCGCGCTGCGCGATGATCTGCTGCTTGCGCTCGAATTGCTCTGTGGGAGCAAGCAGGATGACCGTCAGGATTATGCTCTGCAATTCACCATGTCTCTGGCGCGTTGCATAGGCGATGCTGCCCTTGCAGAAATCGTATACGATGCGCGCCTGAGCGGCTCTGTCGCAGCGCTGATCGCCTATCTGCGCAGACAGATTGCACATCAGCCGCTGATCTGACAGGTCCCTACAGCGTCGATGGTTTTGCCGTGCGCAGCGTTCATGTTCACCGTTGCGACAGGACGGCTTTCGCAAGCGTCCACCCGTCGAAAGGCAGCGCATAAGCTGGTTGTTTGGGACCACAGCACGACACTGCGAAGGCGGGGGCAGCTTACAGGCTTGTGATATCTGGTGCCGAAGAAATGCAGCCCATGCACGACCCGCGTTGCCGCGCTGACAGGGCGTGACCTGTCCCTCGGGCGCGCTTTGCAAATCGAAACATCCCCGGCGCGCATGCAGGCCGAAGCGCCCAGGCTTGCGCAGTCGGCACGTTCGCGCCCCAAAACGCCGGCAGCCCAAGCGACCCAACGCCGGCAGCAGGCCCGTTCTGGCTGAAAGCACCGTGTCAATAGGCGTATTGTCGCCTTGCGGTTCTGGATGAAGCCTATATTCTTGGCGTTAAACAATCGGGATTCGCTTTCTCACGCGCTGTCTCGGATCGACCAGGAGAGTGAAATGAAGCTGTTGAAATCAATCGCTGTCGCTGCAGCATTCGTGCCCATGGCCAGCCTGTCTCAGGCGGGCGATCCGGCTGCAGGGGAACAGAACTTCCGCCAATGTGCCAGCTGCCACGGCATCGCGTCGCCCGATGGCGAGGTGATCCAGCGCGTATCGCCGACTGGTCCCAATCTTTGGGGCGTTATCGGGCGTCAGGCCGGAGCATATGAAGGCTATGCCCGCTTCTCCAGTGCTATTGTCACAGCTGGTGAGGAAGGGCTTGTCTGGGACGAAGAAAGTTTTGTCGCATTTCTCAATGATCCCAGCGGCTTCCTGCGCGAAGTGACCGGTGATTCGCGCGCCCGGTCGAATATGAATCACCGTTTGCGCGGGTCGGCAGAAGATATCTACGCCTATCTGACACAATTCGGCAGCTGAACCACAGCGCTTGATCTGGCCGCAGATGACAAACCCGCCGATCTCCTCGGCGGGTTTTTTCATGATCACCGGGAATTTTCGGATCGCTTTGCGTCAGCGCAAAGACAGAAGTTGCGGAACCCCGGAGAGTCCGGTCTTGTGTTTTGTATAGTCAAGAAAGGAAGCAGCCATGTTTGATTTTTCTGGAAAAACGGCGATTGTAACAGGGGCGGCCTCGGGGATTGGTGAAGCGATCGCGCTGGAACTTGCGGCCTGCGGGGCGTTTGTGGTGGTGTCTGATCTGGACATGGATGCCTGTGGACAGGTCGTTGCCACGATCCTTGATCGCGGTGGCAAGGCTACAGCTTTCGCCGCAGATGTCGCCGATCCCGCAGCGATGGAGGCCTTGGTCGCGTGCGCGGAATCCGAGACCGGTGCCTTGCATCTGGCGGTCAACAATGCAGGTATCGGCGGCGCGCAGGCCCCGACAGGGGAATACCCGCTCGACGCCTGGCATCAGGTGATCAATGTGAACCTGAATGGTGTGTTTTACGGGATGCGCACTCAGATCCCGGCCATGGAACGCGCAGGCGGTGGGGCGATTGTCAACATGTCCTCGATCCTGGGCTCGGTCGGGTTTGCCAATTCCAGTGCCTATGTGGCCAGCAAGCATGCGCTGCAGGGTCTGACCAAGACAGCGGCGATGGAATATGCAGCAAAAGGTATTCGCATCAATGCTGTCGGGCCGGCCTTTATTGCAACCCCGCTGCTGACGAAGAACCTGAGCCAGGACATGCTGGACGGGCTGGCCGGTCTGCATCCTGTCGGGCGGATCGGCACATCGGAAGAGGTCTCGGCGCTGACCTGTTTCCTGCTCTCGGAGCGTGCGAGTTTCATCACAGGCAGCTACCATCTGGTCGATGGCGGCTACACTGCGCCCTGACAGAACGGAGCAGGCATGAGCGATCAGAACTGGTGGACCCTTCCGGCCGAACAGGTGCTGGAGGAGCTGAAGACCTCGCCCGACGGTTTGTCGGACGCCGAGGCACAGGCGCGGCTGACTGACTACGGACCGAACAAGCTGCCAGAGGCCCCACGCCCCAGCGCCCTGGTGCGGCTGGCGCGGCAATTCAACAATCTGCTGATCCTTGTGCTGATTGCGGCAGCGGCGATCACGGCGCTGCTGGGGCACTGGATCGATACAGGCGTGATCATGGCCGTGGTCATCATCAACGCAGTGATCGGGTTCGTGCAGGAAGGCAAGGCCGAGGCTGCGCTGGAAGCCCTGCGCGAGATGCTTGCGCCCAAGGCCAATGTCATCCGCGC